>NZ_JAZHFT010000013.1:0-104064 GCF_036541425.1 Consotaella aegiceratis | reverse complement strand
CGATCAGGCCGCCATCATCGACGCCTGCTGCCAAGCCTGGAACCGCGCCACCGAAAATCTTGAGCGCATCATCTCGCTCTGCAACTATCCCTGGATCAAGGCGGTCACTTCATAGGCTCAGCGGTATCACGCATCCTTACGGCGACGCCTTCCTGACGCCGGAGGGCATCGAGTTTCTCAAGGCGCATACGGAATATCTGACGGACCAGGGCCAGTATCAGTTGCTGAAGGACGGCGGCACCGCCTTCCTGCACATGATGCAGGACAAGGCGGTGACCAATCAGATCTTCTGGACGCTCTCGACTGCCTTGATCGCAGCCTATGGCGCAGGGTGCTTTTCGATCGACCGCGCGTTGATCGGCAGGGAGTTCTGAGGTCACCGAGCGCTGTGCACACCGAGCGTCGCCGCGCCGAGACGGGTCCTTGGCCCGCCCAGGGGCTCGACACCAGGCAAGGGGCGCTGCAGCTTGCAGTTCGCGGGCGCTGAGGCTATAAGCCCGGCGTCCGCGCAGACACCCTTGGAGGCAGCGCGGAGGAAAGCGGCCTATCCGGCCGCTTTTCGTCGTTTCCGGTCGATAGACGCGGCGGGTTGCGACCACCTCAAGAACCAGAAGGATAGCAGCCATGAGCGAGACCTACACGGTCAAGGCCGAGGCGCGCGAGAAGGTCGGCAAGGGGGCCGCCAGACATCTCCGCCGCCAGGGCCAGGTGCCCGCCGTCATCTACGGCGACAAACAGGATCCCCTTCCGATCGCGATCCCCTACAAGGAGACGTTCCTCAAGCTTCATGCTGGCGGATATCTCACGACGATCGCGACCATCGACGTCGGCGGCCAGCAGATCAAGGTGCTGCCGAAGGACTATCAGCTCGACCCGGTCCGCGACTTCCTGATGCACGTGGATTACCTGCGCGTGTCGGAATCGACGCGGGTCACCGTCGAGATTCCCGTGCACTTCGCGGGTGAGGACGACTGCCCGGGCATCACCCGCGGCGGCGTGCTGAACGTCGTGCGCCACGAGATCGAGGTCCACTGCCCGGCCGGCGCGATCCCGGAGGCGCTCACCGTCGATCTTTCGAAGCTCGACATCGGCGACTCCGTGCACGCTTCGGAGATCAGCCTGCCCAAGGGCGTCAGCTTCACGATCACCGACCGCGACTTCACCATCGCGACGATTGCGGCCCCGGCGGCCCTGCTCTCCGAGGAATCCGAGAGCGATGAGGACGCAGCCGAGGTTCCGGTCGCCGGCGAAGAGGCGGACGAGGACGAATAGGCCTCATACCAACGCTGGAGCGATCCGGCCTCCGGCTTCGTCGGACGGATCGCTCCAGCAGTCTTATTTGCGCAGATGATCAGCGGGAGAGCGGGACATGCTGCTTGTCGCAGGACTCGGCAATCCTGGCTCCCGCTATGCCGGCAATCGCCACAATGTCGGTTTCATGGCCGTCGACGAGATCGCTCGGATGCACGGGTTCGGCCCGTGGACGAAGAAGTTTCAGGGCGAGATTGCCGAGGGCCAGATCGGCGGCGAGAAGGTGTTGCTGATCAAGCCGACGACCTTCATGAACAATTCCGGCCAGGCGGTCGGCGAAGCGGCGCGCTTCTTCAAGCTGACCCCCGCCGATGTCGTCGTCATCCATGACGAACTCGACCTGGCGCCGGGCAAGCTCCGGGTCAAGACCGGTGGCGGCAACGGCGGCCATAACGGGCTGAAATCCATCGACGCCCATCTCGGCAAGGACTATCGCCGGGTTCGAATCGGCATCGGGCATCCCGGCAACAAGGATCTCGTCAGCCCCTATGTGCTGTCGGACTTCGCCAAGGCCGACGGGACCTGGCTTGAGCCGCTGATCGACGCCGTTGCCCGGCATTTCGAGGTCGTGACCAAGGGTGACGACGGGCTGTTCATGAACCGGGTGAGCGTCGCGACGAGTTCGGACGAACCGGCGTCGGCCAGAGGCTCGGCTTCGGCATCCGCCGGACGGGACGGCGCGTCCAAGGCGGGCAAGGGCCTGAGCCATATCCGCCAGGCGCGCACCGCCGGTGCTGCGCCGAAGCTGCCGACCAAGGGGCCGATGGCCGACATGCTGAAGAAGCTGTTCGGCGGCAAGGATTGACGCCGCGCGCCGTTGGCTGCGCCGGCATTGAATTGCGAAAACAAGGGAAGCGAACATGGGCTTCAGATGCGGTATCGTCGGGCTGCCGAACGTCGGCAAATCGACCCTTTTCAACGCGCTGACCAAGACGGCCGCCGCCCAGGCGGCGAACTATCCCTTCTGCACCATCGACCCCAACACCGGCGACGTGGCGGTGCCCGATCCCCGGCTTTCGACCATCGCGGGGATCGCCAAGTCGGCGCAGATCGTACCGACGCGCATCACCTTCGTCGACATTGCCGGTCTCGTGCGCGGCGCCTCCAAGGGTGAGGGTCTCGGCAACCAGTTCCTCGCCAACATCCGCGAGGTGGACGCCATCGTCCACGTGCTGCGCTGCTTCGAGGACGACGACATCACCCATGTGGAAGGCCGCATCGACCCGGTGGCCGATGCCGAAACGGTCGAGACCGAGCTGATGCTGGCCGATCTGGAAAGCCTGGAGCGGCGCGTCGCCGCCACGCGCAAGAAGGCGACCGGCAAGGACAAGGAGGCGATGCAGCAGCTTCCGATCATGGAAGCGGCGCTCGAACGCCTGCAGAACGGTGAGCCTGTGCGGGTTCTTCTGCCTGGACTCGACGCCGAGGCCAGGCAGCAGCTGAAGACCCTCAACCTGCTGACCTCCAAGCCGGTGCTCTACGTCTGCAATGTCGCCGAGGCCGATGCGGCGAGCGGCAACGCCCATTCGAAGGCGGTGGAGGAGATGGCCACGCGCCAGGGCGCGGCTCACGTCATCATCTCGGCGGCGATCGAAGCGGAAATCGCCCAGCTGCCGGACGAGGAAGTGCCGGACTATCTGGAGGCCATGGGCCTCGCCGAGCCCGGCCTCGACCGGTTGATTCGAGCGGGATACGAACTGCTCGGCCTCATCACCTTCTTCACCGTCGGGCCCAAGGAGGCTCGTGCCTGGACGGTGCGGGGCGGGGCCAAGGCGCCGCAGGCCGCGGGCGTGATCCATACCGACTTCGAAAAGGGCTTCATCCGCGCCCAGACCATCGCCTATGACGACTTCGTTTCGCTGGGCGGAGAAGTGGCGGCGCGCGAAGCCGGCAAGGCTCGGGACGAGGGCAAGGAATACGTCGTCCAGGACGGCGACGTGGTACTGTTCAAGTTCAACGTGTGACGGACGCGCAGTGCCGGGCCGCCGTCAAGGCAGCCCGGCACCGGCTACTTCGCTACGTTTATTGCGCCGTTTCGCCCGACGGCTCCCACGGCTCGAGCGCTTCGATCTTCTTGGCGCGGCGCTGGTCGACGGACAGGCTGTAGTCGCTGCCGAACGGTGCCGACTCCCACGAGCCATAGGTCGGATTGGCGAGCATGAACCAGTCCTTCGTGAAATGGTCCTGCATCTTCTCGAAGGCCGCCAGGCGCTCCTCCGGCGAGCCGCCGGCGTCGCTGGTGAAGTCGTTGAAGTTGTCGCCGAGCATCGCCACCACGCGATAGTCCTTGGAGACGAAGTCGCGGCGGGTCTGCTTGTCGGAGCCCCAATCTTCCTTCTCATCACGCGTCAGCACGGTGTCGACGTTGCCGCCCATCGGGAAGCCGAGCGCTTCCAGGTTGGCGCGCGTCGCCTCCTCCTCCGCGGTCTTGCGGTTGGAGACGTAAAACACCTTCACGCCCTTCGAGTCGGCATATTGGAGATAGTCGAGAGCGCCGGGAACGGCCTTGGCCTCCTTGGCCGACGTCCACTCGGCCCAGGTCTTGGAGCTGTAGTCGGTGCCGGTGGTCACGAGGCCCGATTCATAGGCGGAGTTGTCGATCGCGGTCTCGTCGAGATCGATGATGATGGCCGTCGGCAGGTCTGCCGCATCGGTCTGATCGAGAGCGCTGGCGGCGGTGTCGGCCAGGGCGTCGTCGAGCTTGAGCTTCGCCAGCGCATAAACGGCCATCGAATTGGCCTTGTACTCGACCGAATTCTGCATCCACAGCGCCGCGTTCAGGATATCGTTCTGCGGCGTCGTCTCCATCGCCGCCTCATCGGTCTTGGCGTCCTGGGCAACGGCCAGCGCTGGCATGAAAGCGACGGCGCTGCCGAACGAAGCGGCAAGCAGAATGGTTCTTTTCATCAAGGATACTCCTGGTGGAAACGGTTTCGCCCGCGTTGAGACGCGGGGAGGATGACCATCCAAGAGTTAGACGGCGAACCGCCCGCGTCAATCTCCGGCGAATTCGACCAGCGTGCGAACGGGCACGCCCAGCGCCTCGAGCTTCTTTCTGCCGCCCAGATCCGGCAGGTCGATGACGAAGCAGGCGCCGACGATCTCCGCGCCCAATTCACGCAGCAGCTTGACGGCACCCTCGGCGGTACCGCCGGTGGCGATCAGATCGTCGGTCAGAAGCACTTTCTCGCCGGCCGTCACGGCATCCTTGTGCATCTCGATCTCGTCGAGGCCGTATTCCAGAGAGTAGGCCACCCGCACGATATCGCCCGGCAGCTTGCCGCGCTTGCGGATCGGCACGAAGCCGGCCGACAGCTGGTGGGCCAGCGCTCCGCCGAGAATGAAGCCGCGCGCCTCGACGCCCGCCACCTTGTCGACGCCGGCATCCTTGTAGGGCTCGACCAGCATGTCGACGGTCCTGCGAAAGGCCTCGGCGTCCGCGAGCAGCGTGGTGATGTCGCGGAACATGATGCCCGGCTTGGGATAGTCCGGGATCGCGCGGATCACCCGTTCGAAGTCGACCGTAGCCTCAGCCATTTGCCGCTCGCAGTCCTTTTCAACAGACGAAAGGGGCCGTCAGGCCCCTTCGAATACAGCCTTTCGGCTTGTCTCAGTGAGCCGTGCCGGCCCAAACCCGCTTCTTCACCAGATACACCAATCCGGAAAAGACCACGAGGAACAGCAGCACGACGAACCCAGTGGCCTTGCGCTCCACCAGATGCGGCTCCGCAGCCCACATCAGGAAGGCGGCGACGTCGCGGGCATACCGGTCGGTGGTCTCCGGCGCGCCGTCATCGAAAGTGACGAGACCGTCGGAGAGCGGCGGGGGCATCTTCAGCGCAGGGCCGCTGACGAAATGCGGATTGAAGTAGGTGCCCGGCTGGATCTCCGTGCCTGCCGGCGGCTCTTCACCATAGCCGGTCAGGAGCGCGTGGATATAGTCGGGGCCGCCTTCCTGGTACTGCGTGAACACATCGAACACGAAGGTCGGGAAACCGCGCTCCACCGACCGCGCCTTGGCCATCAACGACAGGTCCGGGGGAGCCGCTCCGCCATTGGCAGCAGCCGCGGCCTGATCGTTGGGGAACGGCGACGGGAAGTGATCGGACGGAATCCCCGGCCGGTCGAACATGTCGCCGGCATCGTCCGGCCCGTCCTGGACCGTCGACTCGGCGGCGATCGCCTTGACCTGGTCCTCGCTGTAGCCGAGCGCCTCCAGATTGCGGAAGGCCACCAGCTTCATCGAGTGACAGGCCGCGCACACCTCGTGGTAGACCTTGAAGCCGCGCTGAAGCTGGCCGAGATCCCAATGCCCGAACGGACCGGCAAACGACCAGGAGAGCTGAGCTGGCTCCTCCAGCGGGTAATGCGGCGTGGCGTGCTCTTCCGCTTCGCCGTCCCCGTCTTCCTCGTCGGTCGCCTCGGCGGTCGCGCCTTCGTCGCCCTGGGGCGCCGCCTCGGTGTCACCACCGGCCGGCGCCTGCTGATCCTGCTGCGGGCTCGCCGCCTCGCCTTCCGCATCCTGGGCGTAAGCGAGCGGAGAAAACAGCAGTCCGGCTGCGAGAATGGCTGAAAGAAGCTTGTTCATCGTGTCCCCCGCCCTTCTCAGACCTGTTGCCCGGGCGCCGGAGCCGCCGGCGCGGGTGGCGCACCGCTTCCGGTCCCGGTTCCAAGGCCGCGATTGGGGCCGAGCACCGCCTCGCTGATCGATGCCGGCAACTTGCGCGGCGTCTCCACCAGACCAAGAACGGGCAGCAGGATCAGCCAATGGGCGAAGTAGTAGATCGTGCCGATCAGCGCCAAGGTCGGATAGATGCCTTCGGCGGGCTGCGATCCCAGCCAGCCAAGAAAGATCGTGTCGGCGACCAGCACCCAGAAGAAGATGCGATAGATCGGGCGGAACGCGGCAGAGCGCACCCGCGAGGTATCGAGCCAGGGCAGGAAAAACAGCACCAGGATCGAACCGAACATCACCAGGACGCCGCCGAGCTTGGAATCGATCGGGCCGATGTTGAAGGTGATGGCGCGCAGCATGGCGTAGAAGGGCAGGAAGTACCATTCCGGAACGATATGGGCCGGCGTCTTCAGCGGATCGGCCATGATGTAGTTGTCCGGGTGGCCCATGTAGTTCGGCATGTAGAAGACGAACCAGGCGTAGAAGATCAGGAACACCGACATGCCGAGGGCGTCCTTCACCGTGGCATGGGGCGTGAACGGCACCGTATCGTCCTTGGTCTTGATCTCGACGCCGGTCGGATTGGTCTGGCCGGTGACGTGGAGCGCCCAGATGTGAAGGATGACCACGCCGGCGATCATGAAGGGCAGCAGGTAGTGCAGCGAGAAGAACCGGTTGAGCGTCGGATTGTCGACCGCGAAGCCGCCGAGCAGCAGCTGCTGGATGGGATCGCCGACGATCGGGAAGGCCGTGAAGAAGCCAGTGATCACGGTGGCGCCCCAGAAGCTCATCTGCCCCCACGGCAGAACGTAGCCCATGAAGCCGGTCGCCATCATCAGAAGGAAGATGATCACGCCGAGGATCCACAAGACCTCGCGCGGCGCCTTGTAGGAGCCGTAATAGATGCCACGGAAGATGTGAACGTAGACGGCGACGAAGAAGAACGAGGCGCCGTTGGCATGCATGTAGCGCATCAGCCAGCCCCAGTTCACGTCGCGCATGATGTGCTCGACCGAGTTGAAGGCCAGCGCCGAATTTCCGGCGTAATGCATCGCCAGGATGATGCCCGTGATGATCTGAATGCCGAGCATCAGCGACAGGATGCCGCCGAATGTATAGGCGTAGTTCAGATTGCGCGGGACCGGGAAGGCGACAAACGAATCATAGACGAGACGCGGCAGCGGCAGCCGGGCGTCGAACCATCGCATGAAGCCGTTGGACGGCTCATAGGAAGAATGACCGCTCATTGTTTCAGCTTTCTCCCTGATCAGCCGATGCGAATGGTGGTTTCGGAGGTGAACTCGTGTGGCGGAATCGCCATGTTTTCCGGCGCCGGACCGGAGCGGATACGACCGGCGGTGTCGTAGGTCGAGCCGTGGCACGGGCAGAACCAGCCGCCGAAATCGCCCTGCTGACCCAGCGGGATGCAGCCGAGATGGGTGCACACGCCGACCATGACGAGCCAGGATTCGTTGCCCTCTACGGCTCGATTCTCGTCGGTGGCGGGAGCATCGCTCGGCAGGTTGGCGTTGCGCGCGACCGGATCCTTCAGGTCGTCAAGGGGAGCGGCCTTGGCGTCCGAGACCTCCTTTTCCGTGCGCTGGCGGATGAACACCGGGCGGCCGCGCCACTTGGCGGTGATCGACTGGCCGACGGCCACCTGGCTGATGTCCACTTCGATCGAGGCAAGCGCCAGCGTGGCCGCATCCGGATTCATCTGGTCGATGAACGGCCAAGCCGCGCAGACCACGCCCACGGCTCCGACGGCGCCCGTCGCGACGTAGAGGAAATCCCTGCGGGTTGGCTCTGCGGGATGTTCAACGCTCAACGGATGGCCTCCTCTTGAACTGCAGCGCGAGAATCGCGGGCTTTGGTGATCCTTAAGCACACAGGCATTGCGCCAAGTGCGTAACGTTGCCGCAACTCTCCGGCGTGGTGTCTTAGTCGGCGCGTCCCAGGATGTCCAGCGCCGGAAGGGCTTAGAGCGGATTTCCGGCCGGCCGTACGAAGGCGGCCGAGCGCCTCGACCGTTGCGCCAAAGGCCGGACGCGAAGCGACCTTGTTAGAATCATTCTGATTGGAAGAGTGTTAACCTGGGGCGGTCACCCAATCCGACGCGAGCCGCGCCGCCAGCGCCGAGGCATGACAAAATGTCGCACCCCGCCGCACGAGCGGCGTAGGAAGCGAACATCGTCAGGCGAAGCGGATCGTTGCAAAGCGTCCGACAAGGCCGGCAGCCCCAGCAAGGGCTGCACGGCAGGCGAATCAGGACCAGCGGAAATTTCGGGCGATGGCGAACGGCAGATCGTCGGGAACGATTCGGCGCACACTGCCCGACGTCGGAACGGAGCGGGCGGAAACGGCCGGCTCGGGAGCGGAGACCGGCGGCGGCGGAGCGCGATCGATCGGAAGCTCGCTCTGGGTCTCGACGTCGAGAAACCGGATGCCGGCGAACATGCCGCGCCGATAGACGAGCTGCGCCGGCCGGGCCTGCTTGTCGTCGCCGATGCGCAATTCGAACGTCTTCGGCAAATGCACCGCCTCGTCCAGCGTCAACAGCGCGCCGGTGGCCGAGATATTGCGAACGATGCAATCGTAGGTCGAAAAATGATTATTGAACAGGATCTTGGCGCGCTTCAGCATGCGCGTGCGTGGCGCCGCCCGACGTTCGGAGTCGTCCGGTTCCCAATCCGGCAAAACAGCCATGCCTGCCTCCACGGATCATCCGCTTACCGAAGAATGAACCCGGCAGGTTAACGGAATCCGAACGGCCGCACGCTCACGCCAATTTTTTTTGAGAGCTTGAGCAAAGGCCTGGGATCGTCTCCGTCAACGCGAACAGGCGGCTCTTCACCGCCTGTTCCTCGACAGATTTCATGACCACCGGCCGCATGCGGCCGGCAAGGGCTCGCGCCCAGACTAGTTGCGTGCCTTGTCCACCAGGGCATTGGACTTGATCCACGGCATCATGCCGCGCAGCTTTTCACCGACTTCCTCGATCTGATGGGCGTCGTTGTTGCGGCGGATGCCCTTGAAGCGCGCGGCGCCGGCCTTGTATTCCTGCATCCACTCGGAGGTGAACTTGCCGGACTGGATGTCGGCCAGAACCCGCTTCATCTCGGCCTTGGTGTCGGCAGTGATGATGCGCGGGCCGCTGACATATTCGCCCCACTCCGCGGTGTTGGAGATCGAGTAGTTCATGTTGGCGATGCCGCCCTCGTAGATGAGGTCGACGATCAGCTTCACCTCGTGCAGGCACTCGAAATAGGCCATCTCCGGCGCGTAGCCGGCCTCCACCAGCGTCTCGAAGCCGGCGCGGATGAGCTCGACCAAGCCGCCGCAGAGCACCACCTGTTCGCCGAACAGGTCAGTCTCGCACTCTTCCTTGAAGGTCGTCTCGATGACGCCCGACCGGCCGCCGCCGACGCCGCAGGCATAAGAGAGCGCCAGGTCGAGCGCATTGCCCGAAGCGTCCTGATCAACGGCGACGAGGCACGGCACGCCGCCGCCCTTCTGATACTCGCCGCGCACCGTGTGGCCCGGGCCCTTGGGCGCGATCATCACGACGTCGACCGTCGACTTCGGCTCGATCAGCGCGAAGTGCACGTTGAGACCATGCGCGAAGGCGATCGCGGCGCCGTCGCGGATGTTGGGAGCAATCTCGGCCTTGTAGATGTCGGCTTGCAGTTCGTCCGGCGTCGCCATCATCAGAAGATCGGCCCAGGCCGCCGCCTCGGCCACCGACATCACCTTGAAGCCGTCGGCCTCGGCCTTCTTCGCGGTCGCCGAGCCCTGACGCAGCGCAATCGCCACGTCCTTGGCGCCGGAATCCTTCAGGTTCAGCGCATGGGCGCGGCCCTGACTGCCATAGCCGACGATCGCGACCTTCTTGGACTTGATGAGATTGAGATCGGCATCGCGATCGTAATAGACACGCATCGAGGTTTCCTCCTGATGTGGGTTGGGTTGGCTACTCGGCCGGTGCCGGCGCGGTTACGCCGAACAGGGCTAGAAACTGTTCACTGGCGCGCCGGGCGTCGCGCGCAATCTCACTCTCGCTGAGCACCAGCTGCTCGCCCAACAGCAGCCGAATCTGAATGTCGCGCACGACCAGACCAAAGAAGGTGTGGAACGCCGCTTCTAGGTCCTCGCAGGCCAGCAGCCCCGCAGCCTGCCCCGCTTCGAGCATCGGCCGCAGCCGCCGGGCCATGGCGAAGGGGCCGTTGGTCAGGACGATGGCGCCGAGATCGTGCTTGGCCGCACCCGCGTGGGTGACGGCCACGCGGTTGAGGGCAACGGACGTCGCCGACGAGATCACCCGCAGCCAATCGCGGGCGAACCGCTCCAGGCCGGCGGCCAGCGCGGCCCGATCCAGGCCGGCGCGACCGAGCGGCACCGCCCTCACCTTCGACGCCTGCCACTGGACGGTCGCCGTCAGCAGACCGTCGCGATCGCCGAACCACTTGTAGAGCGTTTCCTTGGAACAGCTCGCGCGCGCCGCGAGTGCCGACATGGTGAGCGCCGCGCCGTGCTCGACGATGAGCGACAGCGCAGCGTCCAGCACTTCGCGCTGACGCTCGCTCAACTCGCCTTCAAAACTGTCCGCAGCAATCTGCATGACGACTTCGCCTGCCTGTGTCCCTCTTGCGACGACCACTCCGCGCACCCCGAACGACTGTACCGTACGTTACGGTACGGCTTATGCCGGACCTCGCCTCGTTTGGCAAGGGGCTTCCTGCACAGCACCGCGCAGGATGATGCGGGATTTTGGCAACGGGGACCGGCGGCGAGATGCAGTGTCGACCATGGCAAGGCCTTTTTAGTCTCCACCCGCCCGGCCGATCGGACCATCAGGAACAGATCCAGCGCAGCGGCTTGTCACGGTGCCGGCCGAAGCGGCTTTCGTTATGGAAATGTGCTGGGCGCCGCGCTACAGACTGAGGTCGGCTCAACCCGAACGAAGGCTTGCCCGATGACCCAGCCCGCCATTGCTCTCGTGGCGCACGACGCAAAAAAAGACGAGATGGTCACCTTCGCCAAGACCCATGTCGGGCAGCTGTCAGCCTTCCAGCTCTACGCTACCGGCACGACGGGCGGACGGATCCTGGAAGCCTGCCCGGAGTTGAAGGTCACGCGGTTGAAGAGCGGCCCGCTCGGTGGCGACCAGCAGATCGGCGCGATGATCGCGGAGGAAAGGATCGCGGGACTGATCTTCCTGGTCGATCCGCTGTCGCCGATGCCGCACGATGTCGACGTCAAGGCCCTAACGCGGCTCGGCGAGCTCTACGACATTCCGATGGCGCTCAATCTGTCGACGGCGGAGCTTCTGATCAGCCTGCCGGCGTTCGGCCTGAAATAGGCGAACGGTATCAGGGGAAGAGGATCACCGCGCCAACGGCGCTGACGCCCAGGATCATCCCGAAGAACACCGTATTCACGAAGATCGCCACGAAGGTTTCGACCCGCATCTCATTCTCCTCGTCGTCTTGGGCCATTTAACCATCGTTCAGGCGAACCGTTCCCTGTGCGGTGCAAAAAGCCTCAATGGCGGCAAACCGTTAGTCGGGTAGGCATTTTTGCTTATTCCCCTGGACGGCGACGAGCCTATGTCCTGGAAGCCGGCTGCTTCCGTCGTTCAGATTTCGCCTGCACCGCATTGCTTTGGCTGAGGGGTGCCATGCGACGAACGGGGGATGTGCAGGCTTGCAGATCCGGGAGGCAGTCGGTTTCCTTCCACCGTCAGCGGCCTTCGCGTGCCAGCCCGCCGATGCGCCAATGGCTATCGGCGGTCAATCATGCTCGATCGGGGGAGTTGGAGCGGGTAGCGGGAATCGAACCCGCGCGTTCAGCTTGGGAAGCTGACAGGCTACCATTACATCATACCCGCGCGGGAGAACCGTTAGCACCAAGGCCGGCTCGGCTTCAAGCGGATTTGCATGGGGGTGCGGTGTGTTCGAAGCTAACCTCCGCAACTCCGTCGCCATGTGGCTCAGTTCCAATCACGGAACAATCTACTGACCTGGATTACACCGATGGGCTACTCAACTAGGGCTAGGTTAGGGAGAACCTCACCGCATGATCATCACCAATTTCGGCCTCTGACTCCCAGCGGAGGGCATCCGGCTGCTCGCCCAAACCTTGATCGACTTTGCTGATCGGAACGGGCTACCTTAGCGACAACTCGCGAAAGGGCGCGCAATGGATAGCGAATTCTGGGCGGCGATCGTTGGTGCGATCATCGGTGGCGGAATGACGGTTGTCGCCCAATTCCTTGCAAGCCATTGGCAGAACAACCGGCATCGATCGAGCGTTTCCCATCACCTGCTGCTCAAACTCATCCACATCCACAGGGACATTTCCAACGTATTGAAATATCTTGATGACGGATTCCGAGATGCAAATGATGGAGCCCCACTATTTCTAGCGGTCAAGCCTATAATTGGGGAAATACGGCATATAACCATAGAATACGATGAACTCCACGCTCTTCTTGAATTAAAAGATGATGACCTCACTAATAATATTATTAATATTGATTACAAACATTCTCTGTTGAGAGATATGGTTTATAAATTTAACGAAATGAGGAATCGTCTTTCTCAAATAAGCACACCTTTAGTCAATCCCTGGGGAGATATTGCAGTTCGAATCCATGATTCGTACGAGGATGAATTCCAATACTTAGCGATTCGTATCAATTTGCTTCTAAGGGAATGGGTAGATATTCTTAAAAACGACAAAACCACCACCGAATGGTGCTTTAAGAGTTTAAATTCCGATCTACGTCGATACTTTGGTCTTAGAATAAGATTCAGAATCAAATCTTAGAATATCGACATTTTATACCTATCAAGGCACCCATCGAGATTCTTTTTGTTGCATGGAAACAATAATCGCGACTACGCGCGGAGAAGGCGGGGAACGCTGCGCTTAGGTAGTCAAGGGGACATGCGCCACCGCACCGCTGGCCAGCGTCTTCAGCGAAAATGCTTGGAGAGCTTCAGGCCCTGCGCCTGGTAGTTCGACTTGAGATCCGCGCCGTAGAGGTGCTGCGGCTGAGCGGCCATGCGCTCGTAGACGAGGCGGCCGACCATCTGGCCGTGTTCCAGGATGAAGGGCACCTCGCGCGAGCGCACCTCGAGCACGGCCCGGCTGCCCGAGCCCCCTGCCCCGGAATGACCGAAACCGGGATCGAAGAAGCCGGCATAGTGCACCCGGAACTCGCCGACCAAGGGATCGAACGGCGTCATCTCGGCGGCGAAGGCCGGCGGCACGTGGACCGCCTCCCCGGAAACGAGGATGTAGAACTCGTCCGGGTCGAGCACGAGTTCCCCTGTGCCGAGGCGATGGATCGGCTCCCAGAATTCCGCCGTCGCATAGGCGTCCCGCCGATCGACGTCGATGACGCCGGTGTGGCGCTTGCCGCGATAGCCGACGAGGCCATCGGCGTCGCCGGCGAGATCGATGGTGATCGCCACGCCGCCGTGGCTGATATTGGCGTCGTCGCGGCCGACCAACCGCTCGGTGCGGTCGAGCGCGACCAGTTCCGGCTCGGAGAGCCCGGCATGGCCGCGGCGGAAGCGGATCTGGTTGAGGCGCGATCCGGTGCGCACGACGATCGGGAAGGTGCGCGGGCTGATCTCGATGTAGAGCGGCCCGGCATAGCCGGCAGGCACCTCGTCGAACGACTGGGCGCCGTCGGTGATCAGCCGGGTGAAGACGTCGAGACGGCCGGTCGAGGATTTCGGGTTCGCCGCCGCCATCACGTCGGCCGGCAGAGCCAAGGCTTCGAGCAGCGGCACGATGTAGACGCAACCGGTCTCCAGCACCGCCCCTTCGCGCAGATCCATGGCGTGCAGCGAGAAGCGATCGAGCTTTGCCGCAACGGTCTGGCCCTTGCCCGGCAGGAAGCTCGCGCGCACGCGATAGGCCGTGGCGCCCAGGCGCAGATCGAGGCTCGCCGGCTGGATCTGATCCGCGTCCCGCGGCCGAGGCGCGGTGATGGCGCCGCTTTCAAACAACGCTTCGAGTTCCCGGTCGGGCAGGATTCCGTTCATCATCTCCGGCATTTGTCCCCTCTCGGCCATGCGGCAGCCTTTATTGCCGGAATTGACGCGTGTCCAGCTTGGGGCTATCAGCGCTCCATTGGTGGTGATTTGGCCGGCCGGCTTGCAGCCACGTTAAACAACTCGCTAAACAGGCCGATCCTCGGACAGGTGAGTGTCGTGGGGCCGGCTTTGGCGAGGGTTCGCAACCGGCGATCGAGACGTCGAGGATTTTCGTCATGAGCAATTCCAGCAAGACACTTCGCCCGTTCCGCCCGGCGACGGCCATGGTCCATGGCGGCACCGCGCGCTCGGGCTTCGGCGAGACCTCCGAGGCGCTGTTTCTGACGCAGGGCTTCGTCTACGACAGCGCGGAAGCCGCCGAGGCGCGCTTCAAGGGCGAAGAGCCGGGCTTCATCTATTCGCGCTACGCCAACCCCACCACACGCATGTTCGAGGAGCGGATGATGGCGCTGGAAGGCGCCGAGGATGCGCGCGCCACCGCCTCGGGCATGGCCGCCGTCACCAGCGCGCTGCAGTGCCAGGTGCAGGCGGGCGATCATATTCTCGCCTCGCGCGCCTTGTTCGGCTCCTGCCGCTATGTCATCGAGACCGTGCTGGGCCGTGCCGGCGTGTCTTCGACCTTCATCGACGGCCGCGACATCGATCAGTGGAAGGCGAACGTCCGCGACAACACCAAGGCGTTCTTCATGGAGACGCCCACCAACCCGACGCTCGACGTCATCGACATCGCGGCGGTGGCCGCGATCGCGCATGACGCCGGGGCCACGCTGGTGGTCGACAACGTGTTCGCCACGCCGATGTTTCAGAAGCCGCTCGAACTCGGCGCCGACATCGTCGTCTATTCGGCGACCAAGCACATCGATGGCCAGGGGCGGTGCCTGGGCGGCATCGTCCTGTCCTCGGCCGACTGGATCGCGGAAAACCTGCACGACTTCTTCCGTCACACCGGGCCGTCGCTCTCGCCCTTCAACGCCTGGACGCTGCTCAAGGGCCTGGAAACCCTGCCCCTGCGTGTGGCCCAGCAGACGCAGAGCGCGGCGAAGCTCGCCGACCGTCTGGCGGAGGCCGACGGCGTGGCGCGCGTCTACTATCCCGGCCGGGCCGACCACCCGGACGCCGCCGTCATCGCCAAGCAGATGACGGGCGGCTCGACGCTGATCGCCTTCGAGTTGAAGGGTGGCAAGGAGGCGGCCTTCCGCTTCTCGAACGCTCTGGACATCGTCAAGATCTCCAACAATCTCGGCGACGCCAAGAGCCTGATCACCCATCCGGCGACGACCACGCACAAGAACCTGACGCCGGAAACGCGCGCCGAACTCGGCATCGGCGATGGCCTGCTGCGCCTCTCGGTCGGCCTGGAGGACGTGGACGACCTGCTGGAGGACATCGAGGCCGCGCTGGCGGCGGTTTAGTCGAGGTTCTTTACGCAGACTTCGAAAAGGTCGGCCAAGCTCCGCAGGTTCTCGTCGGACGGTTCGGAAAACCAGCGTGCCGTTGTTTGCCCGATCGCTTGCATCAGCTTCGGCTGGTTCTCCCCCAACCCGTTGTAAGTCTTTACGACTTCGCTGTGCAGGTCCGCTGCTCGTTCGAGCTCTGGAGTTACGATCTCAAGGATGGCGATGACTGTAGACTCTTCGAAAGGGTCTCCGGTCTTGTAGGAGACGTGGTTGCAAGCGACGAAAGCGAACAGACCAGCTACAAATTGAGCGTCCTTGTCTTCCCAAAAGTAGGACGCTTCGTCGATCAGCCGCCTCGCAAGCCGACCAGAGACGACACCTACGAACCGCGAGCCTTCCAAGCCTGACGTCTGGGCGCCGATCATCGACGCCGCCGAACGGAAGCGAGCGATATTCTCTCCTTCAGCGGCGGCTCGCATCATATCTACGAGCAACTGCTCATGTTCGGCTTTGCGCTTCCTGCTTTGAAACAACTTGAACATGCGACCAGCCTCTGCCTCAGGTTGAACGGTATCACGAGGGCATCTTCTCGGGGAGCCCTCCGGAAGAGCGCCCTGCCCACGATTGCCGTCGTCCTGGGCTGCGTCCCGAGCATACAAGTTTTGGGCCGGATAAGCCTCCGGTGGGTCCGTCCGCAGCTTCCCTTCTTCGGGATCCTCGGGACGGAGCCCGAGGATGACGCTATGAGGGGCAATGCGTCCTCCTGGAAGGCACTTTCCAGTCAGCGAAACAGCTTCGCCGCCAAGAGGACTCGTGCGCCAAAAGTGACGAAGCACATGGCGGCGAAGATCGACGCGAGGACCGGAAAGGCGCCGGGAAACAGGCAGAACAGGGCGAAGGCGGCGTAGGTTTCCGTCGCCTCCGCGAGCCCGGTGGTGAAATAGAGCGATTTTACGCCGCGCCGGTCGGTCGAAAGCTGCCGCTTCTCAGCCATGACGGCGAAGGCGAGGAAGCTCGCGCCGTTGACGTAGAAGCTGGTCAGCAGCACGGCGGCCGCGACGCCGTTTTGCTCCGGATCGAGGATCGCGAAGGCAAGCGGGATGGCGCCGTAGAAGGCGAAATCCAGGACGATGTCGAGATAGCCGCCGAAATCGGTGGGCGCCGAGCTTCGCGCCAAAGCGCCGTCGAGGCCGTCCGCCAGACGCGAGACCAGGATCAGCACGAGGCCGATTAGGGGATGGCCGGTGGCGATGGCGACGGCTGCGGCCAGTCCCAGGCCGAAGCCCGCGATCGTCACCGTGTCGGCGCCGACCCCCATGCGGCCGAGCCCGGCGCCGAGCCGATCGAGCACCGGATCGATCCGCCGCTTCAGAACTCCGTCGAGCACGCCACCACGCCTTCTCCCCACGCCCACATTGACCGGATTGCCGGGGAGCGCGATATATCGCCGCGTTCCGCTCTCTGTCCAAGCCTCGAGCCGGCGATGTACCAGGCAACCACCCGATCGATCACCGTCACCGTGACCCCGACCTTCCTCGAAAACCAGTCGGAGCCGGAGGAAGGACAGTGGGTCTGGGCCTACACGATCGAGATCACCAATGGCAGCCTGGACACCGTTCAACTCCGATCACGCTACTGGCACATCACCGACGGCCACGGCCACGTGGAGGAAGTGAGCGGCAAGGGCGTCGTCGGCGAGCAGCCGACGCTGTCGCCCGGCGACAGCTTCACCTACACTTCGGGATGCCCGCTGGGCACGCCGTCGGGGATCATGCGGGGCCACTACGACATGGAGGGAAGCGACGGCAGCACCTTTACCGTCGAGGTGCCGGCCTTCTCGCTCGACGTCCCCGACGAGACCCGCGTGCTCAATTGAGCCAAGGCGGCGAGAGCCGCCGCCCGGGGTGAAATCGCTGCCATTCCTGTCTGGGAGCGATCAGGCCGCCTGTCCCAGCATCATCTTCAGGTCGTCCTGGACGCGGCCGGCCGGGCGGATCGAGAACTTTTCGATCAGCACCGCCAGCGCCTCGGCCGTCAGGAATTGCGGCAGCGTCGGCCCGAGCGTGATGTTGGTGATGCCGAGGTGGAGCAGCGTCAGGAGCACGGCCACCGCCTTCTGCTCGAACCAGGAGACGGCGAGCGTCAGTGGCAGGTCGTTGACCCCGACCTTCAAGGCGTCCGCCACGGCGACGGCGATCTGGATCGCCGAATAGGCGTCGTTGCATTGGCCGACGTCGAGGACGCGCGGGATGCCGTTGATGGCGCCGAGGTCCTCGCGGTTGAAGCGGAACTTGCCGCAGCCGAGCGTCATCACCAGGCTGTCGGGCGGCGTCGCCACCGCGAGATCGTGGAAATAGGTGCGGCCGTGGCGGGCGCCGTCGCAGCCGCCGATCAGGAAGATGTGCTTCACCTCGCCCTTGCCGATCATGTCGAGCAACGTGTCGGCGACGCTCATCACCGTGTTGCGGGCAAAGCCGATCGGGATCGTCTCGTCCGGGCCGTCCTCGTCATAGCCGGGCTGGGCCAACGCGCAGGCGATGGCCGCCCCGTAGTCCTGCCCCTCGATATGCGAGACGCCCGGCCAGCCGACCGGCCCGCGGGTAAAGAGGCGATCCTGATAGTCCTTGAGCGTCGGGTCGATCAGGCAGTTCGACGTCATCACGATGGCGCCGGGGAAGCTCGCGAACTCCTTCTGCTGCTCGTACCAGGCACCGCCGAAATGGCCGGCCAGATGCGGATATTTCTTCAAGCCCGGATAGGCGAGCGCCGGCAGCATCTCGCCATGGGTATAGACGTTGATGCCGGTGCCCTCGGTCTGCTTCAGGATTTTCTCCAGGTCGCCGAGATCATGGCCGGAGACGACCAGCGCCTTGCCGGCCTTGGGGGTGACCCGCGCGCGGGTGATTTCGGGATGGCCGTAGCGGCCGGTGTTGGCGCCGTCGAGCAGTTCCATGCAGCGCATGTTGAGGTCGCCCACCGCGAGCGCCTGCGACAGGAGGATGCCGATGTCGGTCGGGTCGGTCGCGAGGAAGGCGGCGAGCGCGTGAAAGCCCGCCATAATGCCGGCGTCCGAGGAACCCAGCACCTTGGCGTGGTCATAATAGGCGGCGCAGCCCTTGAGGCCGTAGAGCACGAGATTGCACAAGCCCACGATCGTCGGGCCGTCGCGGTCCATGAAGCGGTTGAGCGCGGCATCGGGGGCTGCGGCGAGGAGCGCTTGCAGCGTCTGGCCCGGCTGCCATGTGGGCGGCTCGGGCAGATCGGCGAGATCAGCGCCGTGCGCCTCGGCCAGCGCCCGCGCCCGATCGCGCATCTCAAGCGCCTCGGCGATCCAGCCGACGAAGCGCGCCTCGTCGAAATTGACGTTGGTCAGCGTGGTGAACCAGGCGAACGGCGTGAACCGGTCGATCTCCGCATCCTGGCCGCCCAGTTCCGCCGCGCGATGGGCGAAGACCGAGACGCCCAGCATGACGCGTAGCAGCACATCCTGCAGATCGGACACTGGCGCGGTCTTGCCGCAATTGCCGACCGCCGCATGGCAGCCGTCACGCTGGCTCTGCTCGCATTGGACACAGTACATAGTGAAAATCTCCCTCAAACCCTGGTCGATGAGAGGGCTTAGGGAGATCGGAGGACGTCTGTTTTGCGCGGCGACAAAGAGCGGAACGATTGGCTGCGGCATCTCGGCCGTTCCGGCCGGCAATGGCCCATGCCCTCGGAGCGGTATTTCGATCGGCTTACTTGTTGACAAAGCGGAATACCGTGATTCAGTTTCAAATTAAAACCCCGCTTGCACGCGTCGTCAGGAACCGTCCTCGTTCCAATAGCTGAACTTATCCAACCAACCGATGCCACCAGGGGAATCCGCGCATTCTGCTTGTTGTGTTTGATAAGGCTGCCACTTCGGCATCGTGATTTTCCTCGAGGCTCATGATAGCCTCATCTGCTTCTTGCTCTTGGTCAATTTGGCGCATGGCGCGATCTAGGGAGCCTCAACGACGCTTGCCTCATTGCTTCTCGTTGTCTTTGCATCTTTCGTTCATGCGAGCTGGAACCTGCTCGTCAAACAGGCGAAGATGCCTTGTCCGCTGGCATGATCAGTCACATTTCGAACGGCCAGCTTTTGAAGTTGTTGTTCGAAGGCCGCAGCTTCTCGACGTATGAATCCGGGGACCATGGCAAACCTTCCCACGTGTGAGAGTGAGATTGGAGAATATATATTCCTACGATCAACTATGTATTAAAAAATTTTCAATATTCACACGCTTGGAGTTGTTATTTTGAAATATTATTTTTTACGACATTGGTCAGGATCGATCGGCACATGGTTATCGCTAATCACTACAATTGCGATTTACATCATTTCAACGCTCTTCGTTGTGTGGGCCGGCGCTTATTCCAATACATGGCCGATGCATTCTCTGGATGTTATTCTGTCTCTTGCATGGATATTAATTAATATCGGGACCACCATTGGAACTATTCGCTCAGCATTCCGGGCATTCTCAGATTATCGAAGGCGACGCTTAAACGCCATTGGAGGGATTGTCGCGCTACTTTTTATTGTTATTTTTTTGTATTACATAGGCCAAGACCTAACGGGATTATACCGGTAACATGCTTCCCATTAAATCGAACAGGCGATTGTGACAGCTTGCTTGCAACACCAGCGGATATGCTTGCACGGGCAGGGGTAGATCGCGGACCTCGGACGGACAAATTCGCACACACCGTTCCTGGGAAAACGAGAGCAAAGGGAGCCCGACGCCGGCATCCGGTCGGTGACCTCCGAGCCCGCAGACGGCATCCGCCCATCCCGCGCGCTTGTGCTCTCTGCACTTAAGGACACGACTTCGCCGCATTGAGACCGTTTTGAAGTGCGCCATCGACCAAGCGGTGGGCGCGCTCTGGGAGGGCAAGGCATGGCGAGGCGGACTTGGCGGGTGGTCGGGGGCGCCGTCGCGCTGGCAGTTGCCGGCCTCTATCTGGCCAACACCAATCTCCTGGCCTCTCCGGTCGAGAGCACGCCGAAGCTGCTCGCCCATCGCGGCATCGCACAGCGGTTCGACACGACCGATATCAAGGCGGACACCTGCACCGCGGAGCGCATGCTGCCGCCCCACCACGACTATTTGGAAAACACCATCCGTTCGATGCGCGCGAGTTTTGCGGCGGGCGCGGACGTGGTCGAACTGGACATCCATCCGACGACCGACGGTCAGTTCGCCGTCTTTCACGACTGGACGGTCGATTGCCGCACCGAGGGACACGGCGTGACGCGCGAGCATTCGATGGCCGAACTCAAGGCTCTGGACGTCGGCTACGGCTATACGGCGGACGGCGGCAAGACCTATCCGTTCAGAGGCCAGGGCGTCGGCCTGATGCCGACGCTGGACGAGGTGCTCTCCACCTTCCCCGATCGCGCCTTCCTGATCAACATCAAGAGCAACGATCCGTCGGAGGGTGAGAAGCTGGCGGCGGCTCTGGCCGATCGCCCAGCCGAGCAGGTGGATCGACTGATGGTGTACGGTGCCGACCAGCCGGTCGAAACTCTGCGCAGCGCCATGCCCCGCCTCAAGACCCTGACAAAGGCCACGCTGAAAAGCTGCCTCTTCTCCTATATGGGCTACGGCTGGGCCGGCATCGTGCCGAAAGCCTGTCGCGACACGGCGGTCTACGTGCCGATCAACATCGCGCCCTGGCTGTGGGGCTGGCCGGATCGCTTCATGAACAGGATGGCGGCGGCCGGCAGCGAGGTCTTCGTCTTCGGGCCCTATCACGGTGGCGGATTCTCGACGGGAATCGACACGACCGACGACATCGAACGGCTGCCCAAAGGTTATGCCGGCGGCATCATGACGAACGAGATCGAAGCCGTGGCCAAGGCCCTCAAACCAGAAACGACCAGCACCGTCACCGAGCGAGGAGGCCCGCTTCAGTTTCCCCATCGCAGCTCTCAGCCGTGCACTGTTCGCGATCCCAGGTCCCGGTCTCCCTGCTCGCCTTCGAGCATATGGGTCAGTTCGTCGATCAGACTGATGCGGCCGCCGCGAAACTCGTAATAGGCGATCACCTTGAGGCGAATTCGCTCGCCCGTCGTCTTGACGGCCTCGGCAATATGCACCGTTGCCGCGGAAGCGCCGTCGGTGACGACATGGTCGAAACTGACGCTTCCCGACACGATGCTCTTCCGAAGAGCCTGATGATGCTCAACAAAGCCGGCATAATCGAGTTGCTTGCCGTCCACGCGCTGGACGTAGTCGGGCGTCAGCAGTTCGGCAAAGTCCGCCGGCGTCGCCGTTGGCGAGGTGAACGCCGCAAAAATTCGTCGAAGGAGGTCGTGGACCTCGTCCCGCGTCAATGGATCGTCGGTCACTGCGGCCACCCTGGTGTCTCGAGGCATTGAGAGCAGGCCGAAGTTAGCCTCTTCCGACAGGCGCCGCTAACGTATCGGAGCCATTCAATACGGCTTTCGCGCCATGGCGATCTGCCGCTCGGAGCGGCGACCGCCTTTCCGGCCGCCCGCCCGAGCTCGAGGGGGCAGCTACGATGACAAGGAATGGCCGTCGCTTCAGGCGACCATGGCTTCCCTCCGGTCGTACCAAGGACGCGTGGAGCTGAACGCCGTTGTCGAGAGCTATCTCTGCGAACGGCCGTTTGCCTCACGGGCCGACATCGCTCATACGACGTTGACGGCCGAGTCGATCTCGGCTAGCCACGCCCCTGCAGCCACGCTGCCGTAGGCGTTACCGTCATCCAACGCGCCCTTTGCCGAGAAGGTCCCAGCGGGGGAATCTCGGGACTAAAGGCGCGGCGGAACATTCGCTTCCCTCGATTTGCCGCTCCGTCGTCCGCCCAGTCCCGGCGGGTGGAGCTTGCGTTGGGTCGGAAGACGAACCCGTAGCCTTTCCTCAAACACCCTGGAAAGGATCCGACAATGCGAATGACGGACAACACCATCCTGATCACCGGCGGCACGAGCGGCATCGGCCGCGCTCTGGCTGAAGCGTTTCATGATCGCGGCAATCGCGTCGTCGTCACCGGAAGACGGCAGCAGATGCTCGACGAGATCACGCGTCAACGCCCGGACATCACCGGGCTCTGCCTTGACCTGAACGATCCCCAATCGGTGGCCGGCGCGGCCGGCATGGTCCGCGAGCGATTTCCGCACCTCAACGTTCTGATCGCCAATGCGGGCATCTCGCGCCCCGAAGATATGACGGCGGACAACTGGAATGCGGCCGACGCAGAAGCCATCGTGCAAACCAACATCGTGGGCGTGCTGCGCGCGGCCGCGGCCTTTCTGCCCGCGATGAAGTCGCAGACCGCCGCGACCATCATGGCGACGAGTTCCGCCTTGGCCTTCCTGCCGCGCGCGGATTTTCCGACTTACTGCGCCAGCAAGGCGTTCCTGCATTCCTGGCTGACATCGTTGCGGCACCAGTTGCGCAACACTTCGGTCGAGGTCCTAGAATTGTCGCCGCCTTACGTTCAGACGGAACTGACGGGAGACGCGCAGGCGACAGACCCGCGCGCGATGCCTCTCGCCGCCTATATTTCGGAGGTGTTTGCGATGCTCGAACAGGGGCAGCATCCCCGAGGCGAGCTTCTGCTGGAACGGGATCAGGCGCGTCGATGGTCGGAGCGCGACGGCACCTATGACAGCATTTTCGCGGCCATGAACCCGGCCTGAGATCGCAGACATAGCCATCGAAAAGAGTGCGGCGCGCCTTCGCTATAGGCGCGTCGCCGAGCCAACGGTCTCAGCTGTCGCTTTCGCCGTCCTCGCTCTCGAATTCCTTCGGATCGAACTCGTAGCCCTCGCCGCAGAATTCGCAGGTCACTTCGATCTTGCCGTCCTCGATGCTCTCTTCGATCTCTTCCGCTGAGAAATTCAAGAGCACCTCGCGGATGCGCTCGCGCGAGCAGGAGCAGAAGTCGCGGACTTCGTTGGACGGGAACACCCGCACACCACGTTCGTGGAACAGCCGGAAGAGCAACCGCTCGACGCCGACATCCGGGTCGGTGAGTTCCGAGGCGTCGACGGTGTCGACCAGCGCGCGGACCTCCAGCCAGGTGTCATCGGGCTCCAGGAAGCTCTCCTCCTCGACGCCCTCGGGGACATCGCCGCCCGGCAGGTCCGGCAGGCGCATGCGCTCCGGCGCATCCGGCAGAAACTGGGCGATGAGGCCGCCGGCCCGCCATGTTTCGCGGAAGCCGCCTTCCTTTTCCCGCCGGGCGATCTTGGCGACGGCCAGGCGCACCGTGGTCGGGATCTGCTCGGACTGGCGGAACTAGGTCTCCGCCACCTCTTCGAGCGACTCGCCGTGCAGCGGAACGACACCCTGATAGCGCTGCATATGAGCGCCCTGATCGACGGTGAGCGCCAGCACGCCGTCGCCCAGAAGCTCGGCAGCCGTACCCAGCGTGCCGGCCTCGGCCACCTTCTCGGCGTCGAAACGGGCATAGGCGCGCACGTCCGACGGTGTGGAGAAGTCGACCACCAGAAGATCGACCGGTCCGTCGCTCTGCGCCTGGGCGATGAACTTGCCCTCGAATTTCAGCGAGGTGCCGAGCAGCACCGTCAGCACAATCATCTCGGCGAGCAGGCGCGACACCGGCTCGGGATAGTCGTCGTGGCGCGCCAGGATCCGGTCGAGCATGGTGCCGAGTTGCACGGCGCGGCCGCGCGCATCGAGCGCCTCCACCTGAAAGGGCACGACCGCGTCGTCGCCGGCATGGCCGAAATCACCGAGCCTGAGGTTCACGTCCGTCATAGGATCACGTCAGCCGTTCGCGTCAATCATCGGCAAGCACCTTGCCGAAACACCAGGCCATCACCGACTTCTGCGCATGCAGGCGGTTTTCCGCCTCGTCGAAGACAACCGATTGGGGACCGTCGATCACGGCGTCGGTCACCTCCTCGCCGCGATGCGCCGGCAGGCAATGCATGAAAAGCGCATCCGGCTTGGCATGGCCCATCAGCCACTCGTTGACCTGATAGGGCATGAAGACGTTGTGGCCACGGGCCTGCGCCTCGCGCCCCATCGACACCCAGGTGTCGGTGACGACGCAATCGGCATCCGTGACCGCCTCTACCGGATCGTCGGTGAGCACGATCTTGGCGCCCCTGGCCCGCGCGCTCTCGACATAGCGCATGTCGGGGCCGGACCCCTCGGGCGTCGCGATCTTCAGCTTGAAGTCGAAGGCGGCCGAGGCCTCGATGAACGAGTTCAGGACGTTGTTGCCGTCGCCCGACCAGGCGATCGTCTTGCCGGCCACCGGCCCGCGCTTTTCCTCCAGAGTGAGCAGATCGGCCATGATCTGGCACGGATGCGTGTCGTCGGTCAGCCCGTTGATCACCGGGATCGTCGCGTATTCGGCCATTTCCAGCAGGCGCTGATGCCGGGTCGTGCGGATCATGATGACGTCGACATAGCGCGACAGCACGCGCGCCGTGTCGGCGATCGTCTCGGAGCGGCCGAGCTGCATCTCAGCACCGGACAAAAACAGCGTCTCGCCGCCGAGCTGGCGCATGCCGACATCGAAGGAGACGCGCGTGCGCGTCGACGGCTTGTCGAACACCATGGCGAGCACCTTGCCGTCGAGCGGCTTCGGCCCGTCGCGGCCGAGCGCCTTGCGCCTGGCGGCATCGTTCAGGATAGAGCGGAGCTCGGTCTGGCTGGTCTCGGCGATATCGAGGAAATGCCGGGGCTGTTGGGACTTGGACATGGGCTCACTCATCCAACTTGCCGCTCTGTCTCTGATGAAAGGGAGGCGGCGGCGGCCTCGATCCGGCCCGTCGCCTCGCGGACCTCGTCCGCCTTGATGATCAGCGGCGGCAGCAGGCGCACGACATTCTCGCCGGCCAGCGCCGTCAGGACGCCCTGGTCGCGCAGCGCGGCCGCAAAAGCCGCATTGCCGAGCTTGGGCTTGATGCCGAGCAGCAGCCCCTCGCCCCGGACATCCTCGATGATTTCGGGATACCGGTCCTTGAGCGAGGCCAGCGACTGCTTGAAGAGCAGCGAGACGTCCCGGACATGCTCCAGGAAGCCGTCGGCGAGAACGACATCGAGCACGCCGTTGCCCACCGCCATGGCCAGCGGATTGCCGCCATAGGTGGTTCCGTGGGTGCCGGGCGTCATGCCCCGCGCCGCATCTTCCGTGGCCAGACAGGCGCCGAGCGGGAAGCCCGCTCCGATGCCCTTGGCCACCGCCATGATGTCCGGGGTAACGCCGGACGCCTCGTGCGCGAACAGCCGGCCGGTGCGGCCCATGCCGGTCTGCACCTCGTCGAGCACCATGAGCAGACCGTGACGATCGCACAGGTCGCGCAGTGCCCGCATGAACTCCGGCGATGCGGCACGGATGCCCCCCTCGCCCTGGATCGGCTCGATCAGGATACCGGCCGTCGCCTCGGTGACCGCCGCCTCGACCGCCGCAATGTCGCCGAACGGCACCTGATCGAAGCCGTCGACCTTGGGGCCGAAGCCTTCCAGGTATTTGGCCTGACCGCCGGCGGCGATCGTCGCCAGCGTCCGGCCGTGGAAGGCGCCTTCGAAGGTGATCAGGCGATAGCGTTCGGGACGGCCCTCGACGTAATGATAGCGCCGCGCCGTCTTGATCGAGGCCTCCAGCGCCTCGGCGCCGGAATTGGTGAAGAACACCCGGTCGGCGAAGGTCGCCTCGACCAGCCGCTCGGCCAGCCGCCGCTGCCCCGGGATCTCGAACAGATTCGAGGTGTGCCAAAGCTTTTCCGCCTGGCTCTTCAGCACCTCGACCAGATGCGGATGGGCATGGCCGAGCGCGTTCACCGCGATGCCGCCCGACAGATCCATGAAACGGCGACCGTCGTCGGTGTAGATCCAGACGCCCTCGCCTCGCTCGAAGCGCAGATTCACCCGGGCGTAGGTGGAATAAAGCGGCGAATGCTCTGCGGACGTCGGGGCCATGGGCTTAGCTTCTTCAAGAAATGCGGGCCGTCTCCGAAACACGGAAGCCTGCCGCTAAGGCAGGCTTCGACGACACCACCGTACATGCATCTAAAGAAAGATGCGTATACCACGGCCCCGTGGCAAATTGTCAATGAAAGTCCCGCCGCTGCGCGATCATGTCTCGTCGCGATCGGCCGTCCGATCGCCATGTCGGAGCCGTGCCACCGAGCCGACAAGCTGGGGAAAAACCGATAAACCGATTCGTCAGGGCCGCCCGACTCTTGTCAGCGAGTCAGCCGATGGGCTAAATTTAGATTAACACAAGATTTGGTGCGGCAGACTTTAGTTATCGAGTACATATAGTACCATGTCCCCTGGGATCTCGATCTCGGGACGATAATGGATTCCGAACGCCGCACCAGCGAGCCAATTTAGGAGCTTTCTGGATGAGTTGGACTGACGAGCGGGTCGAGCTTCTCAAACAGCTTTGGAGCGAGGGGCTGAGTGCCAGTCAGATCGCCGCTCAGCTTGGCGGCGTCAGCCGCAATGCCGTCATCGGCAAGGTCCATCGGCTGAAGCTCGAGGGTCGGGCCAAGGCGCCGGCGGTCAGCCAGGCCGCCAATTCCGGCAAGGTGGTGGAGCCCATCGTCGAGGATACCCGGCGCGTGGAAGCGACCGTGCGCATCGCGCAGCAGCGTCCGGCGGCGGTTCCGCGCTCGGTCGGCGCGACGGCGCTCAAGGCCGAGCCCATGACGGACCTGGTGGCCGAAACCGTCGAGGAGCCCCGCAACGGCGAAGTCGTGCCGATCTCGCGCAACCTGACCCTCGTGCAGCTGACCGAGCGGACCTGCAAATGGCCGCTGGGCGACCCGCTTTCTGAAGATTTCCGCTTTTGCGGCAACCATGCGGGCGACGGCTCGCCCTATTGCACCTACCACGCCAAGCTCGCCTTTCAGCCGCCCTCCGAACGGCGGCGCGTTCGCTGAGCCGTCGTCTTTCCTCCCGTCGAAATCCTCGTAGCCCTGCGGTGCTGCGATGAGCAACGCCGTCGCGTGGCGCACCGCCCGGTTGGGTGATGCCGCAGCGGTCCGCGAGCTGACCCGCCGCGCCTATGCCAAGTGGGTCCCGGTGATCGGCCGCGAGCCCTTGCCGATGACCGCCGACTATGAGATGGCGGTCGCCGCCCATCGCATCGATCTCGCCGAGCGGGAGAGTGTGCTTCTGGGCCTCGTCGAGCTGGTTCTCCACCCCGATGCCCTGCTCATCGAGAATGTCGCCGTGTCGCCCGAGCATCAGAAACAGGGCCTGGGCCGACTTTTGATGGCGCGCGCAGAGACGGTGGCGGCCGAACTCCAGTACCGGCTGATCAAGCTCTACACTAACAAGGCCTTCGCCGAGAACGTCGCCTTCTATGAACGCCTTGGCTATGGGATCGACCGCGAAGAGCCGTTTCGCGGCGGCACCACCGTCTACATGAGCAAGCGGCTTTCGGCCTGAGGTCGGAACGGCGGCCGGACGCCCAGGCGGCGGCTCAGACTTCCGAGTCGAGACGCCGCCCCATGACGACCACCTGCGCCTTCACCGACAGCATGATGTCGGCCTCGACTTCACCCAGATCGGAAAATCCAGCTTTTCGATAAAAAAGAAGGGCCGCAAGGCTCGTCTTCAGCACCTGGACTTCCAGTCTCCGGCCGGAGCATGCCGCAGACACGGCCGCGAGCAGGCTTTCGCCGATCCCCTGACGCTGAAATGCG
Source organism: Consotaella aegiceratis (assembly GCF_036541425.1). Lineage (NCBI taxonomy): Bacteria > Pseudomonadati > Pseudomonadota > Alphaproteobacteria > Hyphomicrobiales > Aurantimonadaceae > Consotaella > Consotaella aegiceratis. The sequence goes on along the minus strand of NZ_JAZHFT010000013.1, from coordinate 75,924 downwards.
GGATGGACGTACATGCCCCATAGATAGGCCGTCCCTCCCCGCTCGGCGAAAATCGCACTGCCGACGATCATGCCGTCGCACACGGCACACAGCGCCGTTTCGTCGTTGCCTGAGATCATCGCCGAACAGCCCTGGTCGCGAAGCTGCGCAAGCATCTTGTCGGTGGCGGGCCGGCCGAGTTGCCCTTCATAGGTGGCAATCCATGTCTGCCGCCAGAGATCGACCAATGCCGAACCATCGTCCAGTCTATAGGGTCGGGATCGAGCCATTCATCGAAAGACACTTGCCGGCGCCGCTGCCCGTCGTCAACGCCGCGGAAGTGCCCGAGCCTCAATTGCTCGCGGCGGCCCCGTCGACACGGGCCGGCATCTTGGCCGCGAAGTGCTCGTCCAGGGCATAGCCGGCGCCGCGCACGGTGCGGATCGGATCGCGCTGGCGACCGCGGTTGATCGCCTTGCGCAACCGTCCGACATGGACGTCGACGGTGCGCTCGTCGACATAGATGTCGCGGCCCCAGACCCCGTCGAGAAGCTGCTCGCGGGAGAACACGCGGCCGGGCGCCTGCATCAGGAATTCCAGGAGTTTGAACTCGGTCGGCCCGAGCTTGATCTCGCGCCCCGCCCGGCGAACCCGGCGCGTCTCGCGATCGAGATCGATGTCACCCGCGGCGAGCTGGCTGGCGATCTTCTCCGGCTTGACGCGCCGCAGCATGCCGCGAACCCGCGCCAACAGCTCCGGCGTCGAGAACGGTTTGACGACATAGTCGTCGGCCCCCACCGACAGGCCCCGGACGCGTTCCGATTCCTCGCCGCGCGCCGTCAGCATGATGATCGGCAGGCGCTCGGTTTCCGCCCGGGTCCGAAGGCGCCGGCACAACTCGACGCCCGACAGGCCGGGCAGCATCCAATCGAGGATGAGAAGGTCGGGAACGTCTTCCTTGAGGCGCAGGTCGGCTTCGTCGCCGCGCATGATCGTGTCGACCGAATAACCCTCGGCCTCCAGGTTGTATCGAAGGATGAGGCCCAGAGCCTCCTCGTCCTCGACCACCACAATACGTGCGTTCATGCGGCTAACCCTCGACGTCCGTCGTCGCTGCCCCCTCCTCCGGCGGAACCACCATGGAGGCCGTGCGGTCCCCCTTGGGGCGTTCCATCGGCATCTGGGCGCCGGTGCGGATGTAGTAGATCGTCTCGGCGATGTTGGTCGCGTGATCGCCGATCCGCTCGATGTTCTTGGCGCTGAAGAGCAGATGCGTGCAGGCCGAGATGTTGCGCGGATCCTCCATCATGTAGGTGAGGAGTTCGCGGAAGATCGACGTATACATGGCGTCGATCGCCTCGTCCTTGTCGCGGATCATCTCGGCGCGGTGATAGTCGCGCGTGGCGTAGGCGTCCAGAACCTCCTTGAGCTGCTCCAGCGTCAGCTCGGACAGGTGCTCGATGCCGCGCACCAGCTGCAGCGGCTGCGGATGGTCGTGCACGGCGATCACCCGCTTGGCGATGTTCTTGCCGAGATCGCCGATGCGCTCCAGGTCGTTGGAGATGCGGATGGCGCCGACGATCTCGCGCAGATCCTGCGCCATGGGCTGGCGCTTGGCGATGGTGAGGATCGCGCGCTCGTCGAGCTCGCGCTGGGCGGCGTCGAGCAGCGCGTCCTCGACGACGACAGATTCCGCCATCGGCAGGTCGTTGCGCGTCATCGCCGTCACCGAGCGCTCGACCAGCCGCTCGGCCTGGCCGCCCATCTCGCAAATCCGGCGAACGATATAGCGCAGCTCTTCGTCGTACGATCTGACGGTATGTTCTTCCATGGTGCCTCCTGCCGGCTCAACCGAAGCGGCCGGTGATGTAATCCTGGGTGCGCTTGTCGTCCGGGTTCTGGAACATCTTCTCGGTCGGGCCGACCTCGACCAGATTGCCGAGATGGAACATGGCGGTTCGTTGGGACACACGCGCCGCCTGCTGCATCGAGTGGGTGACGATGACGATGGTGAAGTTCTCCTTCAGCTCGTCGATCAGTTCCTCGACCTTGGCGGTGGCGATCGGATCGAGCGCCGAGCACGGCTCGTCCATCAGGATCACCTCGGGCGAGACGGCGATGGCGCGGGCGATGCACAGACGCTGCTGCTGGCCGCCCGACAGGCCTGTGCCCGGTTCGTTGAGGCGATCCTTGACCTCCTCGAACAGGCCGGCGCGCCGCAAGCTTGTGGCGACGATCTCTTCGAGCTCCCCCTTCGACCGGGCGAGTCCGTGCAGGCGCGGTCCATAGGCGACATTGTCGAAAATCGATTTGGGGAACGGGTTCGGCTTCTGGAAGACCATGCCGACACGCGCGCGCAGTTCCACCACGTCGAGGTCGGGCGCGTAGATGTCCTCGCCGTCGAGCGTGATGGTGCCCGTCACCCTGGCGATGTCGATCGTGTCGTTCATGCGGTTGAGGCAGCGCAGATAGGTCGACTTGCCGCAACCGGACGGCCCGATGAGGGCCGTCACCTGGTTTTCGGGGATCTCCAGATCGACATTGTAGAGCGCCTGCTTTTCTCCGTAGAAGACGCACACGTCCTTGGCGTCCATCTTCACCGGCCAGTTGGCCCTGGTGACCGGCTCCTGAAATTGCGTCGGCACTGTCTGTTCCATGGCAAGGGTCCGTTGCTGCTACCAACGCCGCTCGAAGCGGCGGCGCAGAAAGATGGCCGTCAAATTCATGGCGGCGAGGAAGAGAAGCAGGATGATGATGGCGCCCGACGTCCGCTCGACGAAGGCGCGCTCGGCTTCGTTGGCCCACATGTAGATCTGCACCGGCAGGGCCGTCGAAGCATCCAGCGGCGTGTCCGGATAGTCGGCGACGAAGGCGACCATGCCGATCAGAAGCAGCGGCGCCGTTTCACCCAGCGCCTGGGCGAGGCCGATGATCGTGCCCGTCAGGATGCCCGGCAGGGCGAGCGGCAGGACGTGGTGAAAGACCATCTGCATCTTCGAGGCGCCGACCCCGAGCGCGGCGTCGCGCAGCGAGGGCGGGACGGCCTTCAACGCCGCGCGCGTGGCGATGATCACCGTCGGCAGCGTCATCAAGGTGAGCACCAGGCCGCCGACGATGGCCGCCGAACGCGGCAGGCCGAACCAGTTGATGAACACCGCCAGGCCGAGCAGGCCGAAGACGATCGACGGCACGGCCGCCAGATTGTTGATGTTAACCTCGATCAGATCGGTCCATCGGTTCTTCGGCGCGAACTCCTCCAGGTAGATCGAGGCCGCGACGCCGATCGGCAGCGCCAGCACCAGCACGATCAGCATCATGTAGAACGAGCCGACGATGGCGACGCCGACGCCCGCCGTCTCGGCGCGGCTGGATGCTCCGAAGGTGAACAGGCCCCAGTTGAAGCGCTGCTCGAGCCGACTTTCGTCCTTCAGCTTTTCGACCCACTGAAGCTGTCGGTCGCTGATCGGCCGCCGGCTTTCGTCGACCGAGAGGTCGTATTGGCCTTTCAGGGCGCTGTCGAGCTCGGAACTGGCATAGAGCCAGACCTCCCGCGTCTTGCCGATCAGCGTGAGATCGGCCATGACCATCTCGCGCAGATCGACGCGCACCCCGGTCGAAATCAGCTTGCTGGCTTCCGTCACCGCGCTGCGGTCTTCGGGATCGATGCCGAGAGCAGCGACGAGGCCTTCGCGGGCGAGCTTCGGATAGTCCGCCATGCGCAGGGCCATCTGGTCCTTGCCGCCAGTGCCCTTGGGATCGATCACCTGTTCCGAAAAGGTGATCGGGACATGGATCTCCGTCTGCCAGAAGGCTGTGTAGCCCTTGGAGAAAACGCTCCAAAGCAGTGCGATCAGGGCGAGGATGCCGATCGCGATGGCCGCCATCCCATAGAAGCGGAAGCGCCGCTCGGCGGCATAGCGCCGTTTGATGCCGATATCTCGCCGGGCCGGGGCAGCGCTGGCCGCGCGATAGCCGTTGGCGGTCGCGTCCGTCATTCGTACTGCTCCCGATATTTGCGCACGATGTAGAGGGCGAAGATGTTGAGGCAGAGCGTGATGACGAAGAGCGTCATGCCCAGCGCGAACGCCACCAGCGTCTGCGGCGAGGTGAACTCCAGGTCGCCCGTCAACTGATTGACGATCTTGACCGTCACCGTCGTCATCGCGCGGAACGGATCGGCCGTCAGGTTGGCTGCAACGCCGGCGGCCAGCACCACGATCATGGTTTCACCGATGGCGCGCGAGGCGGTGAGCAGCAGCGCCGAAACGATGCCCGGAAGCGCGGCGGGCAGGATCACCCGCTTGATCGTCTCAGACTCCGTCGCGCCCAGCCCCAGCGATCCGTCGCGCAGGCTTTGGGGCACGGCGGTAATGACATCATCGGACAGCGACGAGACGAAGGGGATCAGCATGATGCCCATCACCAGGCCGGCCGTGAACACGCTCTGGGCCTGGATGAAACTGGCGTAGTTGCCGGTGACGAGCCCGGCCAATTCGGCCGAAAGATCACGCAGGAAAGGGCCGACCGTGATCAGGGCGAAGAAGCCGTAGACGATGGTCGGGATGCCGGCCAGCACCTCGAGCAGCGGCTTGACGATCGATCGGGTCCGGCCGTCGGCGTATTCGGCCATGAAGATGGCGGCGAAGAGCCCCACCGGCACCGCGAGCGCCATGGCGACGGCGCTGATGTAGAGCGTGCCGGCGAACAGCGGGATGAAGCCGAACCGGCCGGCGACGCCGCCCGAACCGGCCCCCGCGAAGCCCGGATCCCACACCGTTCCGAAGAAGAAGTCCTGCGGCGGCACGCGTGAGAAGAAATCGAAGGTCTCGAAGATCATCGACAGGACGATGCCGACCGTGGTGAGAATGGCGATCGACGAGCAGACGATCAGGCCGGTGCGCACCACCGCCTCGACGCCGTTGCGGGCCCTCAGCCGCACCGCCAGCCGCCGATAGCCCCAGATGGCGCCGAGCAACGCCAGCACGATCACCACGGCGGTCATCAGCCAGCGGCTTACGTCCTCCAGATGGTTCTGGCGCAGCGCCAGCGGGATCATGAAGCTTTTCGAGGAGGAGGCGACGGGCATGCCGCGCCGCTGCAGAAGCGGCACCAGTTCCTCGATCGTGGTGGTTTCGGAAACCTGGTCGCGCTCGTCGGACGGCAGCAGCCGCAGACCCTTTCCGATGGCCGAGACCATCTCGTGGGCGAGTTCCGCGGTCAGGCCGCTTTCGGCAAGGTCCTGTTCGGGCACCTCGGCGCGCAGGTCGGCCCCGATGACGATCGGCGAGACGATCAGCCAGGCCGCCAGCACGAGAAGCGACGGCACCAGCGTCCAGGAGAGAACATAAGTGGCGTGGTAGATCGGGCGTGAATGCAGCCGGCGCTCCGAACGGGACGCCAGTTCGTGACCGCGCCGCAGGGCCAGGACGAACCCAACTGCCGCGATCAACAATACGATCAGGATGATGGTGAAGGTCGACACCGGTTTCTCCTACCTACACCCGACGCGCCCGCGGCAGCACTGCCTCGACATTCGATGAGGCCATGGACACACCCGTCACTCAACAGTGGCCGTCAGCCCGAGGAGCTGACGGCCATACCCGTGGTTCCAGACGGACCGATCGTCCGCCAGACCGCCAAGACGTCAGCCCAGCGTGTCGCCGTTCTCGAACTTCGAGCGGAACTCGTCGCGCTCGGCATCCGGAGCCGGGACCAGGCCGTAGTCGGCGAGCGGACCATCCGTGCCGATCATCTGATCGGACAGGAAGAAGTTCACGTACTCGGCCAGACCCGGGACGACGCCGATGTGGGCCTTCTTGACGTAGAAGTAGAGCGGACGCGACACCGGGTACTCGCCCTTGGCGATGGTCTCCACCGACGGCGTGATGCCGGACACGGTGGCCACCTTCAGCTTGTCCTGGTTCTGCTCGTAGAAGGCCAGGCCGAACACGCCGATCGCCTGCTTGTCGGCATCGATGCGCGACAGGGTCTCGGTATAGTCGCCGGAGATCTCGGTGGCGGCGCCGTCCTTGCGGACCGCCATGCACTGGGCGCCGGCGGCCTTTTCGTCCATGCCGGATGCAACGAAGGCTTCCTGGGCGCCCGAGCTTTCGCAGCCGGCGGCCAGGAGCTTCTCGGAGAAGACTTCGCGGGTGCCGTGGTTCTCGGCCGGGATGAAGGCGAGAATCTTCTGGTCCGGCAGGCTGGAATCGACCTCGGCCCAGCTCGTGTACGGATTGTCGACGACCTTGCCGTCCTGAACGACCTTTGCGGCCAACGCCGTGAACACCATCTCGGGCGTCAGGGCGAAGTCCGGGCCGTTGATGTCGCTGGCGAAGACGATGCCGTCATAGCCGAATTTGACTTCCTGGATGTCGGTCACGCCAGCGCCCTTGCAGGCCTCGACCTCCGAGTCCTTGATGGCGCGCGAAGCATTGGCGATGTCGATGGTGTCAGGGCCGACGCCCTGGCAGAACTGCTTCAGGCCGGCGGACGAACCACCGGACTCGACCACGGGGGTCGGAAATTCGGGGAAGGTCTCGCCGAAGGTCTCGGCGACGATCTGCGCGTAGGGCAGAACGGTCGAAGAGCCGGCAATCTGGATCGGCTCCGCGTTCTGCGCGGAGGCTGCACCGACCATGATCATCGATGCGCCAAGCGCGAGGCTGGCAGTCTTGAGAATCGTCACGGGTTGGCTCCTTGAGGAGTTTCGTTGTCGAACCGATCATCAGGCAACCTTTCGTCACCGCGGTTCGACATTTCGTCTATCGGTCTTGGGCTACGTCTATATGACAGTTGGTTATCTGTTTTATGACAGTATAACCTACTGTTCCAGAACAGCTTTCTCCGGATTGACCCGATCGGTTGCGGCAGCCCGCAGGCGAACCGTGAAGGTCGAGCCCCGGCCGACCTCGGACTCGATCAGCAGTTCGGCACGATGGCGCACCAGGATGTTGCGCACGATCGAGAGCCCCAGGCCGGTTCCACGCTTCGCGCTGGAGTGGGCCATGTCGACGCGGTAGAACCGCTCGGTGAGGCGCGGCACATGCTCGGCGGCGATACCCGGACCGAAATCCCGGACCGCGACGTCGAAATAGCGGATGTCGCGATCGCGCCGGCTCGCCAGCGACAGCACCACCCGCTGGCCGGCTTGGCCATACTTGCAGGCGTTCTCGATCAGGTTCGAGAACACCTGGATCAGTTCGTCCCGCTCCCCGACGATCGGGTAGTCGCCGGAGGACGGTTCCAGTTCGAGCGAGACGCCGAGATCGTGGGCCAGCGGGCTCATCATCTCGCAGACTTCGCCGAGCAGGCGCTTCAGATCGACCGAGCTTTCCACCGGCACATGGCGCTTCATCTCGATGCGCGACAACGACATGAGGTCGTCGATCAGGCGCGACATGCGGGTCGCCTGGTCGTGCATGACGGCGAGGAACTTGTCCCGTGCCGCGGCATCGCCCTTGGCAGGCCCCTGCAATGTCTCGATGAAGCCGAGCACGGAAGCGAGCGGCGTGCGCAGTTCATGGCTGGCATTGGCGACGAAATCGGTGCGCATGCGCTCGACGCCGTGCTCGGCGGTGCGGTCGTAGAAGAGCAGAAGGAAGAAGTAGGGGTTCTCGCCCTGTGGCGCAGGGATAGGCGCGATGTCGACGCTCCAAGAGCGCCCCGCCAGGCCGCGCTCGACATATTGCGTCCGTTCGGCCGCCGACTGCCTGACCGCCGACTCGATCGCGGCCAGAAGTTCCGGCGAACGCAGCCGCAGCGAGATCGAATCGCCCAGCGCCATGGCGCCGAACGCCTTTTCCGACAAGGCGTTGCGATAGCGCAGCGCGAGATTGCGGTCGAGGATGAAAGCCGGGCTGGGCAGCGCCTCGACCACCGCCTTCATCGGCGTCTCCGGCCATAGCGGAATCTGGCGCCGCCGTTCCTCCTCGCGCATCTGGGCCGGCGGCCGGCGGCGCGACGGCAGGAACGCGGCCAGCGCCAAAACGGCCAGACCGCCAAGCGCTACGACACGAGCCTGCGGAAAGAAGAATGCGACGCTCAGCAGCGCCAGCGCGCCAACCACTCCGACGCGCATTGCCGACGGCTGCCAGCGCCGTTGCGCCGGGGACTCGGTATCGGGCGGCGGACTAGAGGGCATGGTGTCTCGGTCGATCCATCGAGCAATGCTCAGCGCGGTGGCGGAACACTCAACTCAGGTAGGCGCTTCGCACGACGGGGGCGGCGGTCTCCGCGCGGTCGTCGACGATCCGCATCCTGATCCCGTGCAGGACAAGCCCATCGGGGGTGTCGGCGGCCTCGAAGGTGAAATCGAAGCTTGCAGGAGCTTGATCCTGCGACGGCACGTCGAATTCGACCATGAAAACCTCCTCCTCGTCGGCGGTCCGAAGCGTTGGCCGCCCGCAGAGCGATGCGTCCGCAAACCGGCAGGTCAATTCGGCGGCGCCCGCGCCCTGCGCCGACGCGCCGACCGTCAGTTCCGCCTCGACGTGCCGGCCGGCGATCCGGTTCAGCACGCCCTGCCCGATTTCGATGGACACGGTGCCCTGACCGCCCGCTGCCGGCGTCACTTTCAAGGCACCGCCGGCACCACTGGCCACCAATTCAGCCGAGGCGCCATCCGACGTGCTGACCGCCTCCAGCTCGGAACCGGAAAAGACGGCGATCCAGGCTGCGGAGGCCGGGTCGTTCGAGCCGTTGCCGCCGCCCAGGGCCTGCACGATAGCGCTCAAAGGTGAAACCAAGACGACAGCCGCCACGGCGAGCGCGAGGATGCCCAGGGCCGCTCCCGCAACAATCGGCCAGCGCGGACGGTGGGCAGCCGGGGCCGGCCGACGCGCCCGATCCGGCGCCGCATCCAAGGCGAGAGGCTCGGCGGTCGCGCGGGAGGGTCGATCCGACATTGTCGGAGTCGGTGCGAATCGTCGCTCCGGCGACGGCGACGCCGGAAGCGGGTCGGTCTCGCGCCCTCCATAATCCGCCTCGATCTCGGCGATCGCCGCCTCGAGCCGGGCGCGATGGGCTCTCTCCGCCTCGGGGCCGGGTTGATGGCTCTCGACGAGCCGGTCCAGAGCCTGGCGAGCCGATGCATAGAGCGCCCGGCGGAAGACCGGATCAGCGGCGTCGCCCTTGTCCAAGGCGCTCCGCAGGCTCCGTTCGATGGCGCTCATCCGCCGTTCCCCCGCTCGACCCTCCGGTCTCCGGATGACGGCTGACGACCCGGACCCGAACACCGCTCAACTGCCGGGCTGGCCCGGATTCGGCATCGGCTTCCATCGACGGGAAGCCCCTTAGGCTGTGTAGAACAAGTCAAGGCGGGAGGAAACCGGCCTTGCCGGCGCGCACAGCGCTTTCGCCGGCCCCTTGGCCTGTGCCATGGTCGGCAAACGGCTTGCTCCGCAACCGCAGATATCGGGAGAAGATCCATGGCGCTGGACGGAAGAGTGGCGATCGTGACAGGCGGAGCCAAAGGCATCGGCTATGCCGTCGTCAACCGGTTCCTGCAGGAAGGCGCCAAGGTGGCGATCGCCGACGTCGACGAGAAGGCCGGCACCGAAGCCGTCGACCAGCTCTCGGACCTGGGCGATGTCGCCTTCTTTCAGACCAACATCTCCGAACGGCTCGACGTGCACAACCTGGTGGCGGCAACGCTCGATCGCTTCGGCGACGTCGACATTCTGGTCAACAATGCCGGCATCGTTCACAAGGCCGATTTTCTGGAGGTGGACGAAGCCGACTTCGACCGCGTGCTGAGGGTCAACCTCAAGGGCACCTTCCTGTGTAGCCAGGCCGTGGCGCGGCATCTGGTGGAGAAGGTGAAGCAAGGCGGCCCGGCCGGTTCGATCGTCAACATGTCGTCGATCAACGCCATTTTCGGCCTGGCGGATCAGGTCGGCTATTCGGCGTCGAAAGGCGGCGTCGCCCAGTTGACCAAGGTGATGGCGCTGTCGCTGGCGCCCTATCGCATCCGCGTCAACGCGATCGGCCCCGGGTCGATCATGACCGACCTCCTGCGCGCTGTGGCGCTCGACGAGGAGGCCAACCAGCGGATCCTGTCGCGCACGCCGCTCGGGCGCATCGGCGACCCGGCGGAAATCGCGTCGATCGCAGCGTTTTTAGCCTCCGACGATGCCAGCTACATCACCGGCGAGACGATCTATGCCGACGGCGGCCGTCTGGCGCTCAACTACACCGTCCCGGTCGACGGGGAGTAGGTCTGGATGAGTTTTGGCTGAATCGCACGGGGATTCCGTCGAGATGGAGGCGATGTGCTTTATCAATTCATGGGGGCGGCGCTTAGCGAACCGCCCCGGTGCCAGTGCTTCAGGGTCTGTCGATCAGCACCATATAGACGTGCGGGTCACCGTGCATGTTCGATGAGAACACGATGCCCTTCATGTCCGGCGTGAACGTGATATTCGGCTCTAGCCGATAGTCGTGCCCCTCCATGTTCACCAGCTTTTCCGCGTCAAGATAGCCGGGGCTGACGAGATCGGCCGCGTTTCGCGCCTTGATGCCAGCGACATCGGGGATCGGCATCGGCTTGAAGAGATAAATCCACTTGCCGTCAGGCGCATGCGCCACCATGTCCTCGTTGCCGCCATCGCCGGCGAACACGCTCTCGTCGGGTGCAACGTTGAAATGCACCGACCATTCGTTGCGTTGCAGGTGAAACCATTGCCGCTTACCGGTTTCCTGGTCGTACGAGGCGAGCCAAAAATCCTCGCCGCGTGGTGTCTGCAAATCGTACCAGATCTTTTTGCCGTCCGGAGCAAAGAACTCGTGACCGGCGATTTCCATATTCATCATACGGGTATGAATCTTCGTCAGATCCGAGCCATCGGTTCGAATGGTCCAGATCCGGTCGACCTTATGCCACGGCCCCTCATGGCAGAACATGATGAGATTGGGGTCGGTTGGCGAGAATTGCAGGTGATTGAGCCAATCGGTCGCACGGTGAACCGTCTTCACCTCGCCGTTGGCGACGTCCACGGTGAACATCTCCATCGGGATCTTCGCTTCCAGCCGGTCGTCCATGCGAACTTCTTTGGCGTCGGCATAGCTTAACGGTTTGCCGTCGGGGCCTGTAGCAGCATATTTCGTTTGCCCGGTCTTCGAATCCCGCCCTTTGCTCCCGGGCTGCAACGAAAATTCGCGCTCGGCAAATGAGCCGAGCAACAGGGTCTCGTCGCAGTTGATCGAGGCGATGCTGCCGCGGGTGATGGTGGCAACGTCGGATACTTCGCCGCTATCGACGTCGACAGCTTCGATCGTCAACGGCTTGTCCGGCGTGGCCTCGGCGTCGCTGTCTGTGCCGCCGGGTTGGAGCTTGGTGAAATAAACACGGCGTGTCTTGCGGCCAGTGAACAGCAGCTTGATATTGGGGCGCTCGAGGATCGGCTTCTGCTCCCGAGTCGCAAGATTGATCCCAGAGATGCCGCTGGGCGAATGGACGATGAGAATATCGCCTTCCGGCGTATAGCCATTCTGGTTGAAGTAGAGTGCCTTGGTTCCAGGCTCGCTCGATAGCCTAACGATGCGGTGGCCGGTTGAGTCGTCGACCCAGTTCTCGGGGCTAGACTCTCCAGTCGCATTCGATTTCGCCGCGGCTGCCATTGTGGGGCGTGCGACGCCTGTGCTTGCGGCAAGCGTTACCAAGCTTGCCTTGATGACTTGTCGTCTGTCCAACATCGACTTCCTCCGATCGCCACTGTGTAGATGCAGGTGCGCAATGTCGATTTATCGCGATCGCGGGATACGAGCCTTCGTTTTGCCGCCAGGACAGACCCCATCCTGTCAGAAAAACTAAGGCAGCCGTAGCACCTTTATCGGTCGGTTCTAGAGCGTCGGGCAATCGCCCCCCTCTCCGGCCGTCCGGCGCCGCCGGGAATCGAGGCGGCGCGAGCCTCAGCCGAAGATGAGGTTCGGCACGAACAGCACGACTCCCGGAATGAAGATCAGAAGCAGCGTCACCAGGATGACCGCCACCAACAACGGCATCGATTCACGAGTGTATTCGCCGATCGGGCAGCGCAGGATCGAGCAGACCGCATACATCGCCGCGCCCACCGGCGGCGTGAAGTTGCCGATGGTCGCGGCGACGATGAAGACGATGCCGAAATGCACCGGATCGGCGCCAAGCTGGCGCACCACCGGCAGGACGATCGGCGTCAGCATGATGATGAGGACGGTGGCGTCGATGAAGAAGCCGATGATCACGACGGCGATGCAGATCAGCGTCATGACGCCGTAGACGCTGTCGGTGACGCTGACGATCCAGTCCGCCACCGCCTCCGGCACACGCTCCAGCACGATGCCGTAACTGAAGATGGCCGAGAGCGCGATCAGGAACATGACGGCGCCGACATCCGTCAAACTGCTTTCCAGTCCCGCCAGAAACCCCTGCAGGCGCATCTGGCGATAGACGAACACACCGATGAAGACGGCGTAGAGAACGCCGAAGGCGCCGATCTCGGACGGCGTGAACACGCCCATGCGCAGGCCGACCAGCAGGAAGACGGGAAACAGCAGAGCCCACAGACCGGCGCGAAGAGCGCTCGCTGTCTCGCGCACCGTCGGCCGCGTCTGGCGCTCCGGCTCGTAGCCGCGAAAATGCGCGGTGATCCAGATCGACAGCGACAAGCCGGCCCACAACAGCAGCGCCGGCACGATACCGGCCGCAAACAGCCGGCCGATCGAGACCTGCCCGATGGTTCCAAACAGGATCATGCCGATGCCGGGCGGCACGATCGGTGTCAGCACCGCGCCATAGGACAGTGCGCCGCCGGCAAAGCCGCGGGTAAAGCCGCGCTTGACCATCTCGTCGCCGAGCATGCGCGTCTGCATCGCCGCATCGGCGATGGCCGAACCCGAGACGCCGCCCATCAGCGCGGCGAGCGCGATCGAGACCTGTGCCAAGCCCCCCTTGAGGCGGCCCGTCAGCACCGAGGCGAGATCGAGCAGACGTTCGGTGATGCCGGAGCGGTTCAGGAAGTTGCCGGCCAGGATGAACAGCGGCACGGCCAGCAGCGCGAAATTCTGGGTCTGCGATACCGTCACCTGCACCGGAATGGTGAAGGGCAGTTCCGGGTGAAGAAGGAAGAATAGCGTGCCCGAGATGGCGATGGCGAAGGCCACCGGCATGCCGATGATCAGAAAAACGACGAACGCGGCCGTGACGAGCAGCATGACGCCTAAACTTCGGGATGGGAGGGCAGGTCGGCCGGCGTGGTCTCGCCCAGGGACGCCCGGCGGATCTTGAGCACGGTGGAGATCAGGAGCAACACCGCCCCCACCGGCAGGCTCGCCGTCACCCAGGAATAGCTGATCCAGGGAATGCCCTGGAAGCTGCGTGCCCGGCTGACCCAAGCGAGCCAGCCGCCGGCATAGATGACATAGCAGAGGAAGCCGATGATGATCGCGTCGCTGACGTAGCCGACGATGCGGCGGGCCGAGGGCCGCATCCGCTCCGTCACCACCTCGATCGCCATCAGCGAGTCGTTGCGCCAAGCGATGTCGGCACACAGGAAACAGGCCCAGGCGAAGGCGCAGGTGGCCATGTCGATGGTCCAGTTCATCGGGTGATGCATCATGCGCGCCGTGCCGCCGACGAAGATGAGCGCCGCCATGGCGAGCAGGAAAAAGCCGGCGAGGACGACCTCGACCTTGAGAACGTATCGGTAGAGAGTCCGCATTCCGATCCCCGCCGGGGGCCGCCTTTATGGGGCGGCGTTGCCGATTTCCGCCTGAACCTTGTTCTTGGCGTCGACCAGGCCGAGCACCTCGTAGGCCTTCTCGCCGGCCTGCCTGAATGCCTCGAGATCGACGTCCTCGACGATGGTCATGCCGCGCTCCTTGAGCGTCGCCTTGGCCTCGTCGGACGCCTGCTGGATGACCTTGGAGGTTTCCTGCCCTGTCGCCCGGCACTCTTCTACGAGCGCCGTCTGATAGTCTTCCGGCAGTTCGTTGAACCAGGCGGAGCTGACGACCTGGAAGTTGACGAGCAGGATGTGCTTGGTCTCGTTGGCGTAGTCGAGCACCTCGTTCAAATTGGCCGCCGTGATATTGGGATAGACCAGCTCGGCGCCGTCGACCGCCTGCTGCTGCAGGCCGGGATAGACGTCACCGAAGGCCATGGCGACCGGTTCGGCCCCCAGCGCACGGATCGATTCCTGCCAGATCGGTGCGGGTGGCGTGCGGATCCGCAGCCCCTTCAGATCGTCGGGCGTATGGATTTCCTTGTTGGTGTAGAAGTTGCGGAACCCCTGAACCCAGTCGAAGCAGACGACCTTGAGGCCGTGTTCGTCGGCGAGTTCCTGCTCCCATTCCTGCATGGTGGGGGAATCGGCCAGCGCAAAGGCCTCCTCCATGGATCCGACGAAGTAGGGCCCGTTCACCACCGCGATGCCGGGCACGTAGTTGCCCAGCCGGGCCGCATCGGTGTTCTGGCCGATATTGGCGCCCTGCCGGATCTGCTCGATGATGTCCTCCTCGACGCCCAGTTGGGCGCTGTGGAAGACGTCGATCGTCAACCCGCCGCCGGTGCGCTCCTTCACCTTGTCCGCCCAGGCCAGGAAGCCCTTGTGGAACGGCTCGTTCGGCCCGAGAACGTGGTTGAAGCGCAACGTATAGGTTTCCTGCGCTCCGGCCGGCGCCGCAACCAGCACCGCCAATCCGAGCGCCACCGACAAGGCGGCAAGACCACTGCTCAGCTTCATCACACTCCTCCTCTGTTGACGTGACTGAGTCGCTGTATGTCCGGATACTATGGCACGGTCTTCGCGCTGAGCGGGCTGAGCCCGTAGCGCTTTGCAATCTCCGCAAATTCGTTGCTCGTCTCGGGATCGATCGGCACGCCCAATCGGTCACGCCGGGCCGCCTCGGCCCATTCGCGATCGCCCGGCGCCATCACGGCATGATCGGGGCGCGCCGGCGAGGCGCGCAACGTCTCGACATACCGTCGCATACCTTCGGCAAAGACCTCCGGCTCGACGAAGGCGTCAGGACGGATGGCCATGACGAAGGCGCCCATCTGGCGCGGCGTGCTCAGGTCGGGTCCGGCCATGGGCAGGATATCGAAGCTGAGCTTCATGCCCGTCAGCACGGCACTCAGGATCTCGACGAAGCCCGCGAACCCGGCTCCCTTGAAGCCGAAGGCGCCGCCCAGCGGGGCCAGCATCTCGGTCTCTTCCGGATTGCTCGTATCGAGGCCGTCGGCCGTCGATGCCGTGCCGGGAGGCATCGACCGTCCCAGGCTGCGATAGAGCAGGATGCGGTTGTACGGCACCGAACTCGTGGCCATGTCCAGCAGCCAGGGATGCTCGTCGTCCATGGGAACGGCGCAGGCGAACGGGTTGGTGCCGTGGAAGCGCGCGGCGCCGTCATGCAGACGCACGAAGCTGTCCGAATTGCAGGTCACGACGCCGATCATGCCGGCCGCGGCGGCCGGAACGGCATAGGCGCCCGCCGGCCCGAAGTGCGAGCTGTTGCGGATCGCGACAGCACCGATTCCGTATTCGGCCGCGAGGTCGACCGCATGGTCCATGGCGAAATAGGCCGAGCGGGCGCCATGGCCGTGGTCGCCATCGAGAGTGGCTGTGGCGCCCATCAGACGCAGCAGCCTCGGGCTGGGCCGCGGATTGACACGCCCCGCCGCCAAGACCGTGAGGTAGTGGCCCAGGAGCCTCACGCCGTGGCTGTCGATGCCGAGCCGCGTGCCGTGCATCATGGCCCGCGTCGCGGCCTCGGCGGTCGGGGCGTCGACGCCGACCGCCGCCAGGGCTTCCCGGCAGAACCGGTCGAGGTCGGCAAGTGCCACCCGGCCGACGTCGGACGGGTTCGGCTGATCCAAGGCGGTCACAATGTCAGCCCTCCGTCCACGACGAACATCTGGCCGGTGGTGAAGGCCGATTCGTCGCCGGCCAGGTAGATGGCAGCGGCCGCCATCTCCTCCGCCGTACCGAGACGGCCCATCGGCTGACGCGCGACGAATTCTTCCCGCATCTTTTCCGGATCATCGCTCGCCTGGATGCGGCTTTCCAGCGATGGTGAATGGGTGGTGCCCGGACAGAGCGCGTTGACGCGGACGCCGGTGCGGACGACATCGCGGGCAACGGCCTTGGTCAATCCGATGACGGCGGCCTTGCTGGCCCCATAGGCTGCACGATTGGCGACCCCGGTGATGCTGGAGGCCACCGAAGCCACGTTGATGATGGAGCCGCCCCGGCGATCGATCATCTGCGGCAGGACCGCCCGGATCGTCCGGAAACAGGACGTGACGTTCTGGTCGAGGCTCTCGGCCCAATCCTGCTCGCTGCAATCGAGAATCGTGCCGTTCTGAACCCAGCCGGCACAGTTCACCAGAATATCGATACGGCCGGCATTCGCAACGGCGTGCCGGACGGCCTCGCCGTCGGTCACGTCGAGTTGGCGCGGCTCGATCGCCTCATCGATCGCGGGGAGGTCCTGCATCTTGGCGAGCGTGCGGCTGAGCGCGACGACTTCGGCTCCCTCCCGGGCGAAGGCGATCGCAATCGCGCGCCCGATGCCCTGACCGGCACCCGTGACGAAAGCGCGCTTGCCATCGAGCCGTCCTGCCATCGTCCTCCTCCGATCAACGTCGACTGTGTACACTATACATCATCTCGCGAACGAGAGGCAATCCCATACCACCGATTCCACCCTCGGTTGAGACCGTTTGCAGCACCGTCCGTTTGGATTTAGTCATGGCCAACGGTGATCGGGAACAAACGAATCGTGGATTTTCCCTCCGAGCAGCCCATCGACCAAAGCGACGGCCGCATTTCGGGCACGGCGCCGCGCCTCTACGAGCGTGCTTTCGCCATCCTGGCGGAGCAGATCAGAACGGGTGCGCTCGGTGCCGGGCAGCAGCTGACCGAAACGAGTATCGCCGAGCGCTTCGGGGTGAGTCGCGCGCCTGCTCGGCGGGCGCTCCTCGAACTGTCCCATGCCGGGCTCGTCGAAAAATCAGACGGCCGCGGCTATATCGTCAGCGATCATAGCGGGCAGGACGGCGCCCTCGCTGCGGATGTCGACGCGCCGGCGAGCCCGTCGGTCCCACCCCCGGTGCGCCTGCTCTCCCAGCCTAGCTGGCAGCCCATCTACGACGAGGTCGAAGAGGAGATCATCGCGCGCATTGCCTTCGGCGCGTGGCGGCTGAACGAGGCCAAGCTGGCGCTGAGCTACTACGTCAGTCGCACGGTGGCGCGTGACGTGGTGGCACGCCTGCAGCAGCGAGGGCTGCTCAACAAGGACGATCGATCGCGCTGGTGCGCGCCGGCTCTATCGCCCGAGCTGGTGGACGACCTCTACGAGCTGAGAGCCATCCTGGAACCGGCGGCACTGATCAAGGCCGCAGCCACCCTATCGCCCGCGACGCTCGCCGGAGCGCGCGCTCATCTGGAAAATGCGATTGCCCTGCCGGAGGTCGGGGTTCCGCTGCTCGACGCGCTCGAACAGGAGCTGCATGTCGATCTGCTGCGCCATTGCGGCAACGCCCCCCTGATCGAAGCGATCGCCGCGCCGCAGTCGCTTCTGCTGGCGCATCGGTTTCTGTATCGATGGACCGGCGACCTGTTCGGGCAGGAACCCTTTCTGTCCGAGCATCTCTCGATCATCGCGGCTCTGGAACGGGGCGACGTCGCCATCGCCGCGAGCCTGCTGCGCGAGCACCTGCAGGTCTCCAGCGGTCGCGCCCTGGCGCGTATCGACCTCATCCAGAAGGCCGCAACGCCGCACGACCTGCCCTATCTGGAGCGCCAGACTTAGGCTCGAGATGGCAAATATTGGAACGCGGGGGGACGATCGACTGTCGTTTTACTACCGACACTTTCGTGGACCGGTCGGTGATACCCTCTCAATAGCCAGGTCCAGCGGACACTCTGCTTAGCCTTCAGCCTGGCTCAGCCGCGACACACGATTCCGGAGGCGGCGCATTCACTGCGCAACGCTTCGACCACGGCTTCAAGTGGTACGCCGGACGACACATGTCGTCCCACCAGCCGCGTGGCTTCCTCGTTGAGGTCCAGCACCCGTCGGGCATCCGGCCATTGCTTCATGAGCTCAGCGATATCGATCGCCACATCCAAAAATCGAGCCATCGAGGTCGTCCGTTGCGGTTGGATTGCCGGCTACAAAAGCTGAATATCCGGTAGTAACCTACTTTTTACCGGAAAGTTCCCTGACGATCCCGATAACGGTTCTTCTGGTTTCAAATCGGTTCAGCTTATGAAATTGTAGATTTCTAATGCCAAAAGCCGGAAAACGCACCGTCACACCGTCGCCTTGGCGCCCTGGACTTTTTCCTGCCTTACCATTCTCGGGTGGACTTTAAGGCATCGGGAATGCACTCTAGAGGCTGGTCAGATGGTCTTGCGTTTCTAACGGAGAGGAGACGGCAATGGCTTTCGACACGACACGCAACGATGACCCCGCACGGTGGGATGAGCGCCGGCAGATTCTCAGGTTCGCGCCCAAGGTGGCCTTGGGTGAAGACGTGAAATTGGCCCTTGAGGCCGGGTTTTCGGTCGAAGAAATTCGCTACATGTTCGATCTTGCCGATGATCAGTTGATCGGAGCAGGACCTGCTGCCTGACGATGCCGCGTGCCCGACGACGATCGCGATCGCTTTTCGCAAAGGCCTTCCTCGGATAGGTTGGGGATCGTGCGGTCTTGCGGGCGCGATCCGGAGCCGAGAACTCCTCCTTCGTGGCTGCCCCACCCGGCATGTTCGAAGGCCGAGCCGGCGGACTGACCGGCGCCATCGACACGGAATCCTTCGCAACTCGCGGCGCATCACGGCGTTCATGACATGGAATGCCTGGATGGAGATCTCAATGACTGCGAGCAAGCCTCACGACCGCCCGGAGGGCCGGAAGCCTGCTAAGATGTCCGACGCGCCGCCCGAAGGTCCGCACGCCAAACCCGAGCTGACCAATGAGGATGCGACGCCCGGAGCCGGCACGCTGCCCGACGTGAAGCACGGCGGCGATGCCGACGGCGGCGCCGGCTGAGCCACCAACCCCTCGTCCATCCATCTCATGGCATCGGAGGCGGAGGCCCAGGTCTTCTTCTCCGCACTCGCCCAGCACATCCTTCATTTCATGTCGATATCGGAACAACGGCGCCATTGGCGCAGGAATCTCGCGGTCGGAAAGGCCCTCGGCGGCAAGGCGGTCGCGCAGGTCACGCAGCGGGTCGAGGTGCCTACGCTCATCGTCCTGGTGATCCTGGCGGCGGGCCTTTGGGGCTTCGTCAATCTCGCCGGCGAGGTGCTGGAAGGCGACACTCACGGCTTCGACGCGATGATCTTGACGGCGCTTCGCAACCCCGTCGATCTCGGCGATCCGATCGGGCCGCCGTGGTTCGAGGAAACGGCTCGCGACTTCACCGCCCTGGGGGGCGTGGGTGTGCTGTCATTCCTAACTTTAGCCGTTGCCGGATGGCTCTGGATGCGTGGCAATCGACGGTCGATGTGGCTGGTGCTGCTGTCCACCGGCAGTGGCTATCTGGTCGGCAATCTCCTCAAGCGGGGCTTCGACCGGCCGCGTCCCGATCTCGTACCGCATGAAGCCGTCGTCTATACGGCCAGCTTTCCCAGCAACCATTCGATGATGTCGGCAGTCGTCTATCTGACCCTTGCCGCGCTGGTGGCCCGTGTCGAGCCAAACCGAAAGGTTAAGGCCTACCTGATCGGCGTCGCCATCCTGTTGGCCGTGTTGGTCGGCGCCAGCCGCGTGTATCTCGGCGTGCATTGGCCGACCGACGTGGCTGCCGGCTGGACCATGGGGGCGATCTGGGCGCTGGCCTGGTGGCTCTGCGCGCGCTGGCTGGAAACCCGCGGCATGGTCGAGCCGGAACGCGACGACGGCGCATCCTAGCCGGCTCCAGGGCAAATATCTCTTATCTCTGCGCCTCGTCGATCCACGGCACGCAGCGGTCTGTTGCGCGCCGCACACGGCCTGTGGCAGACACGTCCCCGGGAGATCGAGCGAGCGTAGCGGCTGCGGCCGCAGAGGAGACGCACAATGCGAAACGCACGGGGACCGCGCCGGAGCGGCTACCACCTGCGCCAGTGGATCGCAGCCGCCGGGTTTGGATTGATCGCCGCCTTTGCCGGAATGCCCGACGCCCGAGCCGCCAAGGACAGCGTCGTCATCGGCATGGGAATCGAGCCGACGGGCCTCGATCCGACGATCGCCGCTCCGGCCGCCATCGGCCAGGTGACCTGGCAGAACATCTTCGAAGGCCTGACGCGCATCGACCGCGACGGCAAGGTTCAGCCGCAGCTCGCCAGCGGCTGGACGATTTCCGACGACGGAAAGACCTATACGTTCCAGTTGCGCTCCGGCGTCACCTTCCACAACGGCCAGCCTTTCGACGCGTCGACCGCCAAGTTTACGCTGGATCGCGCTCGCGGCGACCGGTCGACCAACCCGCAAAAGCAGTTCTTCAGCGTGATCGACCGCGTCGAAGCGGCCGATCCGCGGACCCTGGTCGTCCACCTGACGGAGCCCGCCGGCAACCTGCTCTACTGGCTCGGCTGGCCGGCCTCCGTCATGGTCGAGCCGCAGTCGGCCGATACCAACAAGACCGATCCAATCGGCACGGGGCCTTTCAAGTTCGCCGATTGGCGGCAGGGCGATCGCCTCGAGATCGTACGGAACGACGACTATTGGAACGGCGAGGACATGCCGGCGCTCGCCTCCGCCAGTTTCCGCTTCATCAGCGATCCGCAGGCCCAGGCGGCGGCCATCCGCAGCGGTGACGTCGACGCCTTTCCGGAATTCGGCGCGCCGGAACTCTTCGGCAGCTTCGAGGGCGATCCGAAACTCAAGGCGGTCGCGGGCGACACCGAGCTCAAGGTCGTGGCCGGCATGAACCTGCGCAAGGCGCCCTTCGACAATCCCAAGGTGCGCCAGGCGCTGATGATGGCGGTCGACCGTGCCACCGTCATCGAGGGAGCATGGTCGGGCTACGGCCAGCCGATCGGCAGCCATTTCACGCCCAACGATCCCGGCTATGTCGACGCCACCGGCGTCTATCCCTACGACCCGGACAAGGCGCGCGCTCTGCTGCAAGAGGCGGGCTACGGCGATGGCCTGACCCTGTCCATCAAGACGCCGCAGATGAGCTATGCCACCCGCTCCTCGGAGATCCTGCAGGCGCTGTTCGCCGAGATCGGCGTGACGCTCGATATCGTTCCCACAGAGTTTCCGGCGACCTGGATCGACCAGGTGTTCACCGGGCACGATTTCGACATGACGATCGTCGCCCATGCCGAGCCGTTGGACATCGGGATCTATGCCCGCAAGGACTATTATTTCGGCTACGACAATCCCAAGTTCGACGAGACCATCGCGGCGGCCGAACAGGCGACGGACGAGGAAAAGCGGTTCGAGCTCTATGGCGAGGCGCAGATGATGCTGGCTCGCGACGTGCCGGCTCTCTATCTTTTCGTCATGCCGAAGCTGGGCGTATGGAACATCCATCTTTCCGGCCTCTGGGACAATGAACCGATCCCCTCCAACGACCTCACGGATGTCCGCTGGGAAGAGTAGTTCCGGGCGCTCCGCGCCCGACCATCGCATGACGAAGCGGGCTCGGGCGTGATGCCGATCGCCATTCTCAAACGTCTTGCCAGTCTCGCCGCGACCCTTGCCGCCGTCTCGATCATCGTCTTCCTGGTGATGAACGTGCTGCCCGGCGATCCGGCGGCGGTGCAACTCGGCACTTCGGCGCGCGAGGACACGTTGGCGGCGCTACGGGCCGAGATGGGGCTCGATCGGCCGCTGCCGGTGCGCTACGCGGTCTGGATCGGCGGCGCGCTGACCGGCGATCTGGGCACTTCCTCCACCTATGGGGTGCCGGTGGCCGGGCTCGTCCTCGATCGGCTGGCAGTCACCCTGCCCTTGGCGCTGATGGCGATCGGCCTGGCCGTCGCGATCGCCCTGCCGCTCGGCATCCTCGCCGCATCGCGCCAGAACCGCGCCGCCGACTGGGCCGCGTCGATCTTCGCCCAGCTCGGCGTCGCCACTCCGAATTTCTGGATCGGCCTGATCCTGATCCTGATCTTCGCCGGCAGACTCGGATGGCTCCCCTCCGGCGGCTTTCCCGGATGGGCGGACGGGCTCAGCGGCAGTCTGAAAGCCTTGCTCCTGCCGGCCGTCGCGCTGGCCCTGCCGCAGGCGGGCGTCCTGACGCGCGTCACCCGCTCGGCGGTTCTGGAGGTGCTGAACGAGGACTTCGTGCGCACTGCCCGCGCCAAGGGCCTGACACGGCGTCAGGCTTTGTGGCGTCACGCGGTGCCGAACGCGCTGACCCCGGTGGTGACCATCCTCGGCCTCCAGTTCACCTTCCTGATCGCCGGTGCCGTGCTGGTGGAAAACATCTTCACCCTGCCCGGCCTCGGCCGCCTTGCCTATCAGGCTCTCACCCAGCGCGACCTGGTGGTGATGCAGGACGTGGTGCTGCTGCTCGCCATGCTGGTGATCACGGTGAACTTTCTGGTCGACCTCCTCCAGCTGGCGCTCGATCCGCGACTGCGGAGGATGCCATGACGCTGGGGGCGCTGCTCGAGCGAACCCGAACCGGCCGGCCGCCACGCCGTCGAATGGCATTGCGCCAGCCGAAGCTGCTGATCGGCGGCGGCCTGATGACGGTATTCCTGGCCGTCGCCTGCCTCGCGCCCTTCTGGACGCCGGCCGTCCCGACCCGGATCAACATCGCCCAGAAGCTGCGGCCGCCGCTGGAGGCCGGCCTGCTCGGCACCGACCAGCTCGGCCGCGATATTCTCTCGCTGCTGATGGCGGGCGCCAGCAATTCGCTGAGCGTCGCCTTGCTTGCGGTGGTGCTGGGTGCCGGCGTCGGGACCGGGTTGGGTCTTGCGGCCGCGGCGCGGCGCGGCTGGCTCGACGAGATCGTCATGCGAGCGATGGACGTCGTCTTCGCCTTTCCGCCGATCGTCTCGGCGATGATGCTGGGCGCAGCCCTGGGCTCCGGTTTGGCGACGGCGGTGACCGCCATCGCCGTCTTCATGGTGCCGGTTTTCGCCCGTCTGGCACGAGGCACCGCCCGGCGCATCCTGACCCGCGACTACGTCCTGGCCGCTCGCAGCGCCGGCAAAGGAACGATGCGCATCGCGCTGGAGCATGTTCTGCCCAACATGGGCGGCGAGATCGTCGTGCAGGCGACGCTCCAACTCGGACTGGCGATCCTCACCGAGGCGGGCCTGAGCTTTCTCGGCCTCGGCCTGCCGCCGCCGTCGCCGAGCTGGGGGCGCATGCTGGCGGATTCGCAGACCTATTTCGGCCTTGCGCCCTGGATCGCAATCGCGCCCGGAATGACCATCGCCCTCGCGGTGCTCGGGCTCAATCTGCTCGGCGATGCCTTGCGCGACCTCTTCGATCCGCGCCGGAGCCTCGGCGCGTGAGCCCGCTGCTGGCCATCCGCGACCTGTCGATCGTGCTCGACGACGGGCAAGGGCGGATGCCGATCGTCGCCGACATGGCCTTCGATCTCGAAGCCGGCGAGACGCTGGGGGTGGTCGGCGAGTCCGGGTCCGGCAAGTCGCTGCTCGCCCTGGCGCTGATTGGACTGCTCCCCGGCGGAGCGCAGGTGTCGGGCAGCATCCGCTTCGACGGCGAAGAGCTGGTCGGCCGCGACGAGGACGCCTATTGCCAACTGCGCGGCAGCCGCATCGCCATGATCTTTCAGGAGCCGATGACGGCGCTTAACCCGTCCATGCGCGTCGGCGATCAGATCGCCGAGGGCCTGCGCCTGGGCGGGATGGACCGCGAAGCGGCGCGCGAGCGAGCGCTGAACCTGCTCGATCGCGTTCGCATCACCGACGCCAGGCAGCGCATGGCTTCCTATCCGCACGAACTGTCGGGCGGCCAGCGCCAACGGGTGATGATCGCCATCGCACTCGCCCGAAATCCGGCGCTGTTGATCGCCGACGAGCCGACCACGGCGCTCGATACCACCGTGCAGGCCGAAATCCTCGACATCCTCGCCGAACTGGTCGCTGACTTGGGGATGGCGCTGATCCTGGTGAGCCATGACCTCGGCGTGATCGCGCGGGCGACGCGGCGAACGCTCGTCATGTATGCCGGCACGCGCTTCGAGGACGGCGCGACAGCGGAGATTCTGGGCACACCGCGCAATCCCTATACGCAGGCCCTCCTCGCCGCGAGGCCGGCCCGCCGCACCGCGGCGGCCGAGGTTCTGCGTCCCCGGCCGCGGCTGGCAGCCATCCCCGGAGTTGTACCGGCCTATGCAGCGTTGCCGCCCGGCTGTCGTTTTGCCGACCGCTGCGCGCGTCGGATCGCGGCCTGCGACGACGGCGAACCGGCCTGGCGAGAGTTGAGCGACGGGCGCGGCGTGCGCTGCCTGCGCGCGGGCGAGCAGGACCAAGGGGCATGAGCGCGGGCGCTCCCCTCCTCGCGGTCGACCATCTGTCGCGCGTGTTCGGCGGTGGCGGACTGCTGCACAAGGGCCCGCGGGTATGCGCGCTCGACGATATTTCGCTGACGATCGCTCACGGCGAGGTGCTCGGCATCGTCGGCGGGTCCGGGTCCGGCAAGTCGACGCTGGCGCGGCTGGTGATGGCACTCGATCGGCCGACCTCTGGCCGGATCCGGTTCGAGGGCCAGGATCTCGCCACCCTCCCGCCGGCGAAGCTGGCGCGATTGCGGCCCGACTTCCAGATGGTGTTCCAGGACCCCTATGCCTCGCTCGATCCTCGCCACCGCGTCGGGCGCATCGTGGCCGAGCCGCTGCACCTGCTCCACCCGCAACCAGACCGGGCGGCGCGGCGCGAGCGGGTCGCCGAAATGCTGACGAATGTCGGTCTGGCGCCGACGGATGCCGATCGATACCCGCATGAATTCTCCGGCGGCCAGCGCCAGCGCATCGCCATCGCACGGGCTCTCATCACGCGCCCGAAGCTTCTGGTCGCCGACGAAGCGGTGTCGGCTCTCGACCTGTTGGTCCAGGCACAGGTGTTGAACCTTCTCATGGATCTGCAGGAACGGGAAAATCTGGCGATCCTGTTCATCAGCCACGATCTCGCGGCCGTCGAGGCGATCTCCGACCGGATCGGCGTGATGTACCAGGGCCGGCTGGTGGAAATCGGTCCCGCCCACCGAGTGCTGGGCCAGCCGCATCATGCCTATACGCAAAGGCTGATCGAGGCGGAGCCGACCCTGTCGGCAGTCAGGCCTTCCGCGCCCTTGTCCGCCTGAACGAACGTTCCGGGCGCCGATCGACCGTCCGAATGAGCCGCACGTCTCGGCACATTGTCTTCCGGCTAACGAAATATGATGACACGAAGTGCCGCTACTGCTTGGCGGGACCGGAGCGCATATCCGACTGCCATGACGCCATTCCCTTCCGATAGATGGCCAAACGCCGAATAACTCCAGGCCTTGCCGCGCCGTGCGTCTGTAATCAGATGCACTGTGCTTTGATGTTGTCGACCTGACTTGCCGAACGCCCGATATATTCTTTAGCAAGCTTACAAATCGACACCTAAAGATTGCATTTTTTTACGAACTCGCGTGAGTCCTTCCAAGAAATGAAATTATTTCATTGAAAGATTGCCGCGGTTTAAGGAGATTCTTTCTTTGCAGGTGATAGGACTTTCAGTTAGGAAGCTCGCGATGATTTGAAACTGATGCCGAAACACCAAGGCCTTTGCTATTGTTTGTTTGGCATACTTAGCAATTTCAGGAATGGAACCGTTGAACGACGAACCGACATCCGTCTCCGCGCTTGCCAGCCTGATGGAACAGTTGGCACGAAGAATTCACTCGCAAGGGTATGCAGCGGATCTGTTTCCGGCGCAGTGGGCAGCCCTGCGCTATCTGGAATCCGCACCACCCCATTCCCGCACGGCGATCGATCTCGCACGGTTTCAGGGACTGGCGTCCGGCGCCGTTGCGCGAACGGTCCGCACCTTGATTTCCAAGGGATTGGTGAAAAAGGCGGGAACGATCGGTCGCGGCCGCGCCGAGCAATTGGACCTTACGGATGCCGGCCGCGAGGTTTTGGCCGAAGATCCTCTGCACGCGGTCGCCTCGGCCCTGGAAGTCCTCGACCCGTCCGAGCGCCAGGCGTTGGTGCGCGGGATCGAGTTGGCGATCCGCGCCACCATCGACAGCGGCGACGCTCCGCAAGCATAACCAAAATCGATCGGAAAGCCGCCTGGCGCGCTGATCAGACCGAGAACGCTCGGTCTGCCTCGTCCAACTGCCGGCGGATGCGCGTGACGGCGAAGCTCTCGTCCGGTTCGCAATTCGCATAAGTCAGCAATTCGCCGGCGGCGACGGGTCGGGTCACGCGCGAGCCTTCGGCCAAGCCGAGCGGCAGCGCCCGGCCTTCCCTCGCTCCGGGCCAGGTCATGGCGAACCCACGATAGTCCGCCATGCCGATCCGGCCCAGCGTCTCGCCCCGCTCGAGCCGTCGCTTGGCGAGCGCGCCGCATTCGGCCACCGGCCGGTCGACCGGTTGCATGTCCGGTCGTCCGTAGAGGACAGCGCGCACCGCCGACAGCGGCGTCTCCAGGCTGGTGAGGTGGAACGGCCGGATCAGGCTGAAGCACGGCCCGGGCCCGACCTTCAGATCGGCGATGCGCTCGATGGCGCGCGGATGGCGCGGCTTGACGATACAGAACACGCCCGGCGCGATACCGCCGCCGATGGTGTAGTCGACGCGCCCCGGCGCAGACAGGATGCCGCCATCCTCCTGGCTGCATAGAACCTGCGCGAGCGTCTCGCGCGTCACCTCAGGCCCGTGCATGCCGGGTTTGTCGGGCACGAGACCGGTGCAGTTGGCGATCGCCGTCATCTCCACCATGGTCTTCGAGCCGTCGATGAACTCCACCAGCATGCGCGGGTTCATGTTGCGCTCGCGTGCCTCGACCTCGTATTCCTCGGGGACGGCATCGAAGCGCAGCGGGTTGTTCTTGCCCTTGCCGGCCGCGACGATCTCCATGCCGAGAGCCTGGGCGAAGCCGATCAGCTCCAGGGTCGACGCCGGCTCGTCGCCGGCCGAACCAGTATAGACGACGCCCGCCTTTCGGGCCGCGGCCGCGAGCCAGCGGCCCACCGTGATATCGGCCTCGACGTTCAGCATGACGATGTGCTTGCCGTTGGCGATGGCGGTCAGCGCCAGCTCGGTGCCGAGATTGGGGCTTCCGGTGGCGTCGACCA
The DNA here is from genome assembly GCF_036541425.1 of Consotaella aegiceratis. Lineage (NCBI taxonomy): Bacteria > Pseudomonadati > Pseudomonadota > Alphaproteobacteria > Hyphomicrobiales > Aurantimonadaceae > Consotaella > Consotaella aegiceratis. The sequence goes on along the minus strand of NZ_JAZHFT010000013.1, from coordinate 48,712 downwards.
CCACGTCGATCCGGCCAGCCTTGCACATCTCCTCCAGGTCGTCGGTGATGGCGATGCGCCCCGCCTCGATGGCGCTGTCGATGTCGGCGGCCCTGGTCGCCAGCACCCCGTGATCGTCGGGATAGCCGGCCATGGCAATCGCCTCGCGCGGACGCGTCGGACGGCGGGCGGCGATGGCGCCCACCCGCAGCCCCGTCATCAGCGCCACCTGGACGACGATGTCGGTGCCCATCTGTCCCGCCCCGGCCAGGCCGATCGTCACCGGTCCATGTCGTTCCTGATGGGCGTCAAGTTCGGCGGCGAAGCCGACGCGATCGATTCTGGTCATGCTATCCTTTCAAGGCCGCCGGCTCCGGCCGCCTCCCCTGATGGGCGCCGATATCTACTGCCTTTCCCGGGCGTTTTGAAAGCCGGATCGGTTTGGTGGGCAACGACGCACCGCTCATGGCCGCACGCGATCGCCCTGCCCGCGGCCCGCCACGGTCGCGAGCAGCAGCCGAAGATCCCCGATAAAGCTGCGGGTACGGACATACTCGGCATCGATCGCCGCAAGCCGGACGGGATCGGACATGTCGACGCCCTGAACCTGGGCCAGACCGGTGATGCCCGGCCGCACGGAAAGAGCACCGAGCCGGTCGCGCTCCTCGATCAGCACGGTCTGAATCGGCAGGCAGGGGCGCGGCCCGACCAGGCTCATATCGCCCTTGAGCACGTTCCAGAGCTGCGGCAGCTCGTCGAGCTTCGTGGCGCGCAACCGCCGGCCCAGGGGCGTGAGCGAGGTGGCCGGTGTCTCGTGAGACGGAGCCGACACCGTGTCCCGCGCCATGGTGCGCAGCTTGTAGCAGACGAAGGATCGCCGATGGCGACCGACGCGCTCCTGGGCGAAGATCCCGGGCCCTTGCGTCTCGCGTCGGATCGCCCATGCCAGCAGGAGGACGAGCCAGCCCAACGCGACCAGGCCGGCGAGGCTCGCGACGATATCGAACAGGCGCTTCATCGCCATCCAGTCGCAATCGAAATCGGCGGAAGGGGCATACAAAGGCCTGTTTCTGGACGCGCCCGGTTGCACGCGGGCAGAGGCGAACCATCTAGTCCGTCGGTTCCCGGAGCGTCAATTGCGCGGTACGACCGGGGCGAACGGGGCGTCAGGCGCCCCTCGACCGCCGGAGGCGATAGGTCAGGTGCGAGTCCTCGTCACGGGAGCAAGCGGTTTCGTCGGCAGCCATCTGGTGCCCGACCTCGGACGGCGCAGGCATGAGGTCATCGTCCTGCGGCGCCGTCACGGTGGAGCACTCGCCTCATCGGTAGCGCTCGACGCGCCGGAGGATCTGGCGGCCAACGAGGGCTGGGATGCATGGCCGTCGGTCGATGCGGTGGTTCATCTGGCCGCCCTCAACCCGGGGCGCGGCGAGACAGCCTTTCATGACGAGGCAGCGCTGATGCGCGCGAATGTCGAGGCCACGCGGGTTCTGGCCGAACGCGCAGCAGCGGCTGGCGCGCGGCGCTTCGTCTTTCTCAGTACCGCCAACGTGCATCCGGCCGGGGAAGGGCCGGCGCGCGCGGGCGACCCGCTCCGTCCGCAGAACGCCTACGCCGCCTCCAAGCTCGCGGCCGAACAGGCTTTGTGGGAAGTTGCCGATGCGTCGGGGCTGGAGATCTGCATCCTTCGCCCACCGCCGATCTACGGCCGGCGTGGACGCGGCGGCTTGGCCCAGCTCGTTCGACTGGCGCAAGGCTCATTGCCCCTGCCCTTCGGCGCACTCGCCAATCGGCGCAGCGTGCTCGCGGTCCAGAACGTCGTCGATGCGATCGCGCTGGCGCTCCACCATCCCGAAGCGGCTGGAGAAACCTTCCTCTTGGCCGATAGCGGGACCGTCTCGACGGCCGAAATCATTCGTCTCGTGCGGGCCGCGACGGGCCGAAGGCCTGGCCTCTATGCGGTCCCGGTGTCGCTTTTGCGAGCGGGGCTACGCATAGCCGGCGGGACGGAGCTCGCCGAAAGATTGTACGGCTCCTTCGTGGTCGACGACCAGCCGATCCGCCAGCGCCTCGCCTGGCACCCGCCGATGACGACAGAGGCGGCGTTGGCCGTTATGCTGGGTGGGCCTAACCCCGACGCCGACTCACGATAAGATGACCGACAAGCCTTCTTCCGAAGCTCCCAAATCCAAGCGCCAGCAACGGCTGGAAGAGGCGCTCAAGGCTAATCTGCGGCGTCGCAAGGATCAGGCGCGAGCGCGGCGCCAGCCGGATGACGGCGGTTCAGACGAGGTGCCGCCCGCCGCGACACGATCCTGTTCGCAGGACGATTAGCGCCCCCGAAGCGAGCCAGCCAAGGGTTTCGACGGTCTGTGCAGCGGTCGACGAGGAGCGTCGCACACCGCTCTGTGAACGATTGCGGCAAAGCAAGGCTTCCGAAAGCAGCGGCGTGTAGTAAATAGGCGACCTGATTCTGGAATCGTTCCATTGAGCTGCGTCAATGTGAACCGGAGTGTCACCGGCCAGAAATCGCACCGCAGGGTTAGAATGGTTCCGCAGAGCGTGGACTTCTAGGGGAAAGAACCTTAGAACCATTCTCGGAGGGAGTACCGAATGATCGACTACCAAAATCACTTTGCCAACGCGATCGACTCGCTTCACGCCGAGAAGCGGTATCGGGTGTTTGCCGATCTCGAGCGAATTGCGGGCCGCTTTCCCACCGCCATCTGGCGCGATGGGGGCGAGGCGCGTGAGATCACGGTCTGGTGCTCCAACGACTACCTCGGCATGGGACAGCATTCCCAGGTTCTGGAGGCGATGAAGACGGCGGTCTCGGGCATGGGGTCCGGCGCCGGCGGCACCCGCAACATCTCCGGCACCAGTCATCCGCTCGTCGAGCTGGAGCGCGAGCTCGCCGACCTGCACGGCAAGGAAGCCGCCCTCGTCTTCACCTCCGGCTTCGTTTCGAACGAAGCGTCGATCTCCACGATCGCCCGGCTGCTGCCGGACTGCCTCATTCTCTCCGACGAGCTCAACCACGCCTCGATGATCGAGGGCGTGCGCCGCTCGGGCTGCAAAAAGCAGATCTTCCGCCACAACGACCTGGCCCATCTCGAGGAACTGCTCAAGGCGGCGGGCACCAGCCAGCCGAAGCTGATCGTCTTCGAGAGCGTCTATTCGATGGACGGCGATGTCGCGCCGATCGAGGCGATCGCCGATCTCGCCGACCGCTACAACGCCATGACCTATATCGACGAGGTCCATGCGGTGGGCATGTACGGCGCCCATGGCGGCGGCATCACCGAGCGGGACGGCGTGGCCCACCGGATCGACGTGATCGAGGGCACCCTCGCCAAGGCTTTCGGCGTCCTCGGTGGCTATATCACCGGGTCGAAGAGCCTGATCGACTGCGTGCGCTCCTATGCGCCGGGTTTCATCTTCACCACCGCGCTGCCTCCGGCATTGGCGGCCGCGGCCACCGCCTCGATCCGCCATCTCAAGGCCAGCCAGGCCGAGCGCGACGCCCAGCAGCGTCAGGCCGCCCGCACGAAGGACGTGTTCCGCGCCGCCAACCTGCCTGTGATGCCGTCGGAGACGCACATCGTGCCGATGCTCGTCGGCGATCCGGACCTCTGCAAGAAGGCGAGCGATCACCTGCTGCAGAAGCACGGCATCTATATCCAGCCGATCAACTACCCGACCGTGCCGCGCGGCACCGAGCGGCTGCGGATCACGCCGACGCCCTATCACGACGATGCGCTGATCGAGACGCTGAAGGACGCGCTGGTTGAGACGTGGAACGCAATCGGCATCCCGTTCACGGCGGAACGCGTCACGCCGGCCGAGCGTTCGGAGAAGGTCACGCCGCTCGTCGTTTCGCAAGCGGGCGGCTGACGGCCCCTTCCTTTGCTTTCCGGGGCCGCCATCGATAAGGAGCGCGCCTCATGAAAGCGTCGCTGAGCGATGTCCTCGCCCGGCTTCTCAAGCCATCCCCTGATTCCGAACCGGCCGACGGCGCCGAAGCCTTCGCGCATGGCTCGATGTCGCTTCGTGGCTGTTTGCCGAAAGCTGGGCACCCTCAGACGCTCGATCAGGATGCGATCTATCTCGTCGCGACCGGGCACTGCGAGTTGATGCAGGCCGACGACACGACGGCCCTTAAAGCCGGTGACGCCGTCTTCGTGCGGGCCGGGGCGGAACATCGCTTCGAAACGACGTCGGAGGACTTTTCGGCCTGGCTGGTGCTGTGGGGACCGGCCGGCGGAGAAGCTCCTGCCCTACCGCCCTCCGTCTTTGCCGCGATCGACGCCTGAACCGGCATCGTCGCTGCGCCAATCCACCACTTTCTCGGGCTCGAGCTTCACCGCAGAGACTCGCCGCGCCAGGAACGGCACCAGCAGCGCGATACAGACGAAGCGGACCACATGGTGGGACGCGACATAAGCCGGATCGAGGTCGAACTGAAAGGCCAGCACCGTCAGCGCCTCCAGGGCGCCAGGAGCGTAGGCGAGCGCCAGCTTGCCGAAATCGATGGCCAACAGGAGATGGGCGACGAAGCCGGCGATGCCCGAGATCAGGAGACCGATGGCGAAGGCGCCGAGTGCTGCGGGCGCCATCTGAACGAGATCACGACGATGCTCGGGGCGAATGCGGCTGCCGATCACCGCGCCGAGCACGGTGAGCGCCGGCGTCGATATCCAAAGCGGGATGACGACCTCGGCGAGGCCGGTCACATGCATGACGGCGCTGCCGATCAGCGCGCCCAGCATCATGCCGCCGGGGACCTTGGCCAACGCGCCGAGGATCGACCCGGCCACGCAGGTGCCGAGCAACAGTCCGTACTCGGCGAGCGTTCCCGGATGGCCTCCACGCGCTATCGCCGCCCCAGCACCACCGCCGCCTTGCAGCCAGGCAAGGGTTGGCGTCAGGGCTCCCAGCAGAAGCAGCAGACGGACACTCTGGACGATGACGATGCGCGCCATGTCCGTACGCGTCTGCGACGCGGCGGCGAGCACGAAACCCATGGCGCCGGGCAGCGAGGCAAAGAGCGCCGTCTCGTTGTCCCACCCGAAGCCTTTGCGCAGGAAGACGTAGGTGACCGCCACCACGCCGGCGACGCCGATCATCTGGATGGCGAAGGACAACGGCCAGACCGCGAGTTGGCCGGCGACATCGGGAGTGACGCCGGCGCCGGCCTGGACGCCGAGCACGAAGAACGTGACGGTGCGCAGTCCGTTCGGCAAACGCGTGTTCAGTCCGGCGAGGCTTGCCGTCGTGACGGCGATCGCCGAGCCGAGCAGCCAGCCGATGGGCAGGTTCAGGGTCGTGCCCAACGCGCCCCCGGCGAGCGCCACCGCAAGCGTTACGGCGACGTCGAATCGGGGGCCGAGCGACTTCAAGCCTGGCGCCCGATCCAATCCGCAAGTCGCTGGGCGGCGGTTTCGACCTCGTCGAGCCGGCGATGGAAGCAGGCGCGCATGAACCGTGCACCAGAAGCACCGAAGGCCGTGCCCGGCGCGAGGCCGACATTGGCCTCGTCGGCGATGCGCAACACCGCCCGGGCCGTATCCTCGACGCCGTCGATGGCGAAGAAGGCATAGAAGGCGCCGGCGGGCTTGACCGCCTCGACCCGGTTGGTGGCCGTCAGCGTATCGATCAGGATGTCGCGCGCCTTGTGGGCGCGGTCCACCTGCTCGTCGATGAAGGCGTCGCCCTGGTTCAGCGCGGCAATGGCGCCTCGCTGCATGAAGGCCGCGACGCCGGACGTCGTGTACTGGATGAGGTTGGCCATCATCGGACCGAGCTCGGCCGGCGCCTCGATCCAGCCGATGCGCCAGCCGGTCATCGCCCAGTTTTTGGAGAAGGAGTTGACGAAGATGACCGGCTCTTCCGGCGCCATCACGTCGTGGAAGGACGGCGCGCGCCGGCCGGCATAGAAGAAGCGGGAATAGATCTCGTCGGCGATGACGAAGACGCCGGTCTCGCGCGCCAGCGCCAGGATCGCCGCCAGCGTCTCGCGATCGGCGGTCCAGCCGGTGGGATTGGCCGGAGTGTTGACGAAGATCGCCCGGGTGCGCGGACCGATGGCCGCGCGCAGCCTGTCGAGGTCGAGATGCCAGCCATCGGCTTGCCATTCGAGCGGAACCTCCGTCGTGGCGGCACCGGCCAGACCCGAGGCGGCCGAAAAATTCGGCCAGGCTGGCCCGAGAATGATCACCTCGTCACCGGCGCCCGCCACACAGGCGATGGCGATCTGGATCGCGTGCATGCCCGAGCCGGTGACGGTGAAGCGATCCGGCGACAGCGTCTGGCCATAGAGCCGGCTGGCATAGGACGCGATCGCCTCGCGCAGGTCCGGCAGGCCGCGCTGGTAGGTGTAGAAGGTCTCGCCGGCCGCCAGGCTCTCGGCGGCGGCGTCCGCGATGAAACGCGGCGTCGAGAGATCGCCCTCGCCGGCCCACAGAGGAATCAGGCCTTCGTGGTCGCGTGCGTAGTCGATGACGGCGACGATGCCGCTTTCGGGAGCGGCGATGGCCTCGCGGCGCAAACGGTCGAGATGGGTCATGGTCGGGACGGCCTTCGAAGACGCAAGGCGAAGAGGAGAGCTCCCGGAATCGCCCGGAAATGGACCGCCGTCAATCCCGGCGATGAAGGCGAGCTTGCGCGGAGCGCCTGCGACGCCGGATCGGTGTGGCCGGGCCATGACGACGGGCTACGGTATCGATCGCGTCCGCAGACGCGGCGAAGAGCTCCGAGCAGTCGCCTTTGCGAATCTTGATCAAAGATGGCTGAGATAGATCCGGACCGCCTCCTGGACATGGCGAAACCGATCGCCGCCCAGATGCTTGCCACCGTACCACCGCGTCACCACGACCAGATGATCGCGCAGGTTCTCCCGCTCGAGCATGCGCAGGATGATCATACCCGCGCCACCCTCGCCGTCGTCGTTCTTGACCGGACCGTCGGCGGTGACGAGCCCCCAGCTGTTGTGCGTGGCCTTGGCGAACTTCTTCCTGCTGCGCTTCAAGGTCTCGACAAAGGTTTTCGCCTCGGCCTCCGATGCACAGGGAGCGCCCGACACGGCATATTTCGAACCGCGATCGCTGATGATGTTGTCGAGGACGAGCATGAGGCGGAGTTAGCCAAGACGCCTCTTCAGGACAAGTCGCCGCTTGGGCGTTCGCATGGCGCGTTGGATGGGATACCGTGCGGGCCGAGTCCCCGACGGGGCGACTGGAGGATAGGGAGACGATGAACGAGCAAGACAGTCAGGATGTCCGCTGGGGCATCCTCGGTTGCGGCGACGTGACCGAGATCAAGAGCGGCCCGGCGCTGCAAAAGGCGGCGCGGTCCTCGGTCGTCGTGGCGATGCGCCGCGACAAGGCCAAGGCGGCCGATTATGCGGCCCGTCACGGGATTGCGCGCTCGACCGACGATGCCGATCAGCTGATTTCGGACCCGGAGGTCTCCGCCATCTACATCGCGACCCCGCCCAACAGCCACGCCGACTATGCGATCCGCGCTCTGAGGGCGGGCAAGAACGTGCTGGTCGAAAAGCCGATGGCGCCGACCATCGCCGAATGCGAGGCCATGAATGCCGTGGCGTCCGAGACCGGACGCAAGCTCTGCGTGGCCTTCTATCGCCGCGCGCTGCCGCGGTTCGAACGACTGCGCGAGATCGTACAGGACGGCACGATCGGGGAACCGAGGATGGTGGAGGTCCGCCATTTCCTTCCCGCCGAGACGCGCCCGGCCCAACCCTGGAAACTCGACCCTGAGGTCGGCGGTGGCGGGTTCTTCACCGACGTCCAGGCCCATACGCTCGACTGGCTGACTTACGTCTTCGGCACGCCCGGCGCCGTGCGTGGTCTTTGCAAGAACCAGGCGGGCGTCTATTCGGCGGAGGATCTCGTCACCTATATCCTCGATTTCGGCGGCCTTCCGGCGGTGGGTCTATGCAGCTACGCCGCCGCCCGGAGCGAAGAACGCGTGATCATCCACGGCAGCCGCAGCAGCGCGTCGATGAATTTCTTCAGCGCCTCGCCGATCACGTTGGAGATCGGCGAAACCCGACAGGAGATCGATCTGCCGGATCCGCCGCACGTGCACCAGCCCCTGATCGAGCGGGTCGTCGCCCATTTCCTGGACGGCGCCCCCAATCCCTGTGACGGGGCAGCAGGGCGGCAAGAGGCCGTGCTGGTGGAGAGGATCTTCTCAGGGATCTAGAGCAACATGCCGGTCAGAGGCCCTGGCCGACATTCGTCGACCAGGCAGGAAGTCTCTGCGGAAAGGGCCGGCCATCGGGATCGACGTGACACCGCCAATCCCGGCGGCCCGACCGAGGCTCGATGCTCCTCCCTCGGCTTTAAACGGTCGCCGGCCCCGAACCCGCGACCGGCTCGGCGGTGACACGCGGCACCTGTCCGGCTGCCAGAAGATCGCGGATTTCCTCGAGCAGCTTCTGCTCGCGCGGCAGTTCCTCCTCGACCACCGGCTTTGCCTCCTCCTTGCGCTTCATCTCGTTCATGACCTTGACGACGATGAAGAGCACCAGCGCGACGATGACGAAATTGATCGCCAGCGTGAGGAAGTTGCCGTAGGCGAGCACGGCGCCCTGCTCGCGGGCCGCATCCAGGCTGTCGGCAGTCACCCCGGGAGCCAGAGGAACGTATTTGTTGGTGAAATCGACGCCGCCCGTGACGACGCCGACCAGCGGCATGATGATATCCTGGACCAGCGAATTGACCAGGCCGGAGAACGCGGCGCCGATGATGATGCCGATGGCCAGATCGACCATGTTGCCTTTGAGGGCGAATTCCTTGAATTCCTGCAACATGCCCCGCATACCCGTCACCTCCTGCCATCCGCCGTCGTCGGCGCATCGGGACCGGTCGCCCGCCGCCCGTCATCGCGCCGACGCGGCGGCTCGTTGATCATGGCCACGAGGCTAGATGATTTGTCCGACTTGGGAAATGCCGGATCGTCGGTTTGCGAGACAATGCGGCGCAGCCCGATGTCAGCCGCGCCGCTCGCCTAGGAAATGCAGCACCAGTTCCCGTTCGTGGCTGCGAGCCCGATGCTCGACCACGTAGATGCCCTGCCAGGTTCCGAGAGCCATGCGACCGCCGATCACCGGGATCGACAGGTTGACGCCGGTCAGCACGGTCTTGATGTGGGCCGGCATGTCGTCGGGCCCCTCGATCGTATGGCGATAGGGCGCATCCTCCGGCGCCAGCCGATCCAGCGCATCGACAAGGTCGGCGCGAACGTCCGGATCGGCATTCTCCTGGATGGTGAGCGAGGCCGAGGTGTGGCGGATGAAGACGGTGAGCAGGCCATCGCCGGCGCCTATCGCGGCCAGTTCGTCGGCCACCGGCCGCGTGACGTCGCGCATCGAACCGCCATCGGTGCGAATGCGCAAAAGCCGGATGGCCTGCGACAGGCCGGGATGATCTCCGCCGGCCGTCACGTGCGGTTCGGCACCGGCTGCGGGGCCTCCTCGTCCGGTTCGTCATCGGCCTCGTTCTCCAGCTCGCGTGCCATGTCGCGGAACGCGCGGAACACGTCCTTCATCTGGCCGACGGCCTTGTCGAAATCCTCGGCGTCACGATCGCGCGCCTCCGCCGACGCGGTTCCCTGCTCCTCCAGCCGGCGCACGCGACGGTCCAGCTGCTGCAGGCGCTCTTCAAGCCCTTTTCCGGCCTGAACGGCTCCGGTGTCGCAGGTCAGGCCTCTCTTTTCGACCCGGCAGAAGGCCACCTCGCCGGTCTGGGTGTCGAGCCGGGCGATGCCCCCCTGGACGGGCTGCATCTCGTAGCGCCCGGCGCCGCCCGTCGGTGTCAGCGGTCCGGCCTGGGCGGCCGCGGCGCCACAGCCGAGGCCGAGCACGACGGCGGCGAGTGGGAAGGATCGCATCATGGTCGTCTCCTCGATAGGGTTTGCCTGGAGCCAAACACTGGGCCACGAAGACGGCGCAACAAGGGCTTCCTGTCCAATTGATTTTTGCCGCGCGCTCTGGCAACCGAACGCCATGTCCCACGATGATCCCATCTACAAGATCGCGCCCCGCGCGCTGTGGCGAGAGGCCGAGGCCAAGGGCGCGTTCGAGGGCGCCCCGGTGGACCTCGCCGACGGCTTCATCCATTTTTCGACCGGAGCCCAGGCGCGCGAGACCGTAGCCAAGCACTTTGCGGGTCAATCGGACCTGGTCCTCGTCGCGGTCGATCCGCGCCGGCTCGGCGAAGCCTTGAAATGGGAGGTCTCGCGCGGCGGCGCGCTGTTTCCGCATCTCTATGCGCCTCTCGATCCGGCGACGGCGCTTTCGGTGGCGGATTTGCCGCTCGGGCCGGACGGCCGCCACATCTTTCCCGACGGGGTCGAATGATGGACCGCCTCTACCGGCTGGGCCGGCCGCTGCTCTTCCAGTTGGATCCCGAACGCGCCCACCGGCTGTCGATCCTGGCGCTGAAACAGGGGCTGGTGCCGCGAACGAACGTGCCGGTCGACGCGCGTCTGCATACGACGGTCGCCGGGATCGCCTTTCCCAACCCTCTGGGGCTCGCCGCCGGCTACGACAAGAATGCCGAAGTGCCGGATGCCGCCATGGGGCTCGGCTTCGGCTTCGTCGAGGTCGGCACCGTGACGCCACGCCCGCAGGAGGGCAATTCCAAGCCGCGCATCTTCCGCCTGCCCCCGGCCGGCGCGATGATCAACCGCCTTGGCTTCAATAACGAGGGCCACGCCGAGGCGCTGGAGCGTCTGACGGCGCGGCGCAGGAAGGCCGGCATCGTCGGTGTCAACATCGGCGCCAACAAGGACTCGGCCGACCGCGTCCAGGATTATGTCGACGGAATCAGCCTGTTCGAACCGGTGGCGGATTATCTGACCGTCAACATCTCCTCGCCGAACACGCCGGGCCTGCGCGACCTGCAGTCGGGCTCCGATCTCGACCGGCTGCTGGAGTCCGTGGCGGCGGCCCGGGACGGCTTCGCGGCGATGGCCGCGACCACCCCGAAGCCTCTGTTCCTCAAAGTGGCACCGGACCTCACCGAAGAGCAGATCGAAGAGATCGCCAAGGCTTCGGTGCGCCATAAGGTCGATGGCCTGGTGGTCTCCAACACGACGCTGTCACGGCCCGACATCGCGGGCCTGACGCATGCCGGCGAGACCGGCGGCCTGTCGGGCAGGCCGTTGTTCGCATTGTCGACCTGGGCGCTGGCGGCTTTTCGCAAGGCACTCGGACCGGCAATGCCATTAATCGGGGTCGGCGGCGTCGACAGCGCCGAAGCCGCACTCGCGAAGATCGCGGCCGGCGCCGATCTGGTGCAGCTCTATACGGCCATGGTCTATGCCGGGCCTGGCCTGCCGGTGCAGATCCTGAAAGGGCTGCTCGCCCATCTGGACGAGACCGGCATCGACAATCTGGCGGAACTGCGGGACAGCGAGGTCGACGCCGTTCTCGGCCGCGGACGCCCCGGCTAGGGCCAAGCGGTCAAGCCGTCCTCCGAAAGGCGGCGAGGCGGCGGGACGGCAGCATGGCGAGCAGGGTCAGGCCCCGGATGCCGAGGAAGATCTCCAGTGCCAGCCACAGGCCGTGATTGTCGAGCACCGGCATCAACAGCCAGACCGCCACGACGAAGACGGCCAGCGAGGCCAGCATCATGTTGCGCATCGTTCCCGACCAGGTGGCGCCGATATAGACCCCGTCCATCAGGAAGGCGAGCGTGCCGGCCAGCGGCGTCAGCGCGGCCCAGACGACATAGACCGCCGCGACTTCGCGGACCGCCGCATCCGTCGTCAGGAAGGCCACCAGGTGGTTGCCGACGGCCAGAAAGACGAGCGACAGCAACGCGGCGAAGAGGAAGCTCCATTGCGCCGTCAACCGCAGCGTCTGGTCGAAGGCCGGCCGCCAGCGCGCTCCGATCGACTTGCCGACGAGCTGTTCGGCCGCCGTGGCGACGCCGTCGAGGAAGAAGCCGCCGATCATGAAGAGGTTCATCAGGATGCCGTTGGCGGCCAGCACGAGGGCCCCCTGGCCCGCGCTCCATCGGGTGAACAGGGTGAAGGCGCCGAGCAGACAGAAGGAGCGGATCATGATGTCGCGGTTGACCGCGAGCATCTGAAAGAACGCGCCGCGCTCGAAGACCTGGTCGCGCGAGGGCCGCGTCATCCCGCGGAAGCCCCGCAGCGCGATGAAGAGCCCCAGCGCCGTGCCGGCGGCTTCGCCGATGATCGTGCCGGTTGCGACGCCGACGATCCCCCAGCCGAGGACGAGCCCAAGACCCACCGACATGACGATGTTGGTGCCGTTGATCACCGCCTGCAGGGCAAGACCCAGCGTGCCCTGACCACGGCCGAGCACGTGGCCGAGGATGACGTAGTTGGCGAGCGCCAGAGGCGCGGAAAACATGCGCACGAACACATAGGTTCTGGTCGTCGCGGCCACTGCATCGCCCGGAGCAATCACCAGCAGGCCGAGAGCGATGATGAGTTGCTCCGCCAGGACCATCACGAGACCGACGCCCAACGCCAGGAGAATGGCCCGGAAAAAGACGGCCTGGATCTCCCGCTCGTTGCCCTCGCCGACGGCCTGCGCCGTCAGTCCGGTGGTGCTGGACCGCAGCGAATTGAAGGTGGCGAATACGATGTCGAAAATCTGCGCGCCGACGATGAGGCCGCCCAGCGCAACGGCGTCGCCGCTGCGGCCGACGACGGCCGCATCCGTCAGCCCGAGCAGCGGTGTCGTCAGGAAGGCAAGCGTCATCGGCAGCGTGATGCGCCAGACGTCGCGGTGCCCCACCGTGAACGGGCGCTCCCGGACGGGCTCGCGGCCGGCCGCGAAACTTGAATTATCGCCCTCGGACGGCTCGCTTGTGCGCTGCATGGTGGTCCGGTGGCACTGCCGGCGCGCGAAAGCAAGTCCGAACCCGCCGCATTCGCGTCACGGCGACACATTGACGGCGCTCTTCGACATGCCGTCGCCGCAACCGTGACCGCCTTGCCGCATTCTATTCACGCAGAGGATCGAGAACAGGACGTGTGATGTCGAGTCCCATGGATGTCGAGCGCAGCAGGCAAAGCGGTCGTGGACGGAACGCGCAGTCTCCCTCCGAGGTGCCGTTGGCAGGGTGGAAGGACGTCCTCTGGCGCCTCTACGGCGAGGTTTCAGACGACCGCGTCATGTTGGTGGCCGCCGGCGTCACCTACTATATCCTTCTGGCTTTCGTGCCTGGACTGACCGCCTTCATCTCCGTCTACGGCCTCGTGCTCGATCCCGGCACCGTCAGCGAACATGTGAGCATGCTGCAGGGCATCGTACCCGGCGGCGGCATGGAGATCATCGAGGAGCAATTGCAGCGGCTCGTCAGCCAGGGCGATTCGTCGCTCAGCTTTGCCCTGATCATCTCCGTCGGTATCGCGTTATGGAGCGCCAATGCCGGGATGAAAGCGCTGTTCGAGGCGATGAACGTCGCCTATGACGAACGCGAAGAGCGAAGCTTCATCCGCCTCACCGCCATCACTTTGTGCTTCACGCTCGGCGCCATCGTCACCATCGGCGTGATGCTGGCCGTGGTCATCGTCCTGCCGGCGGCGCTGCAGTTCGTCGGGCTCGGCGAGGGCACGGAATGGCTGATCCGCATCGTCAGCTATCTGCTGCTGTTCTGCCTGTTGTCACTCGGCATCGCAGCGCTCTACCGGTGGGGCCCGAACCGCCGCGATGCGCAATGGCGCTGGATCACCCCCGGCAGCCTGCTGTCGCTGATCGGCACGCTGATCATCTCGATCCTTTTCACCTGGTACACGGCCAATTTCGGCTCCTACGACGCGACTTACGGCTCGCTCGGCGCCATCGTCGGTTTCATGACGTGGATGTGGATATCCTTGATTCTGCTCATTCTCGGCGGCGAGCTCAATTCGGAATTGGAGCATCAGACCAGCGCGGACACCACCGTCGGCGGCGACCAGCCGATGGGCGAGCGGGGCGCCCGGATGGCCGACACCGTGGGCAAGGCCTACGGAGAGACCGGTCTGGGGACATTGCCCGGACAGGAAAAGACGCAGCCGGCGCCCACCTCCGGGCGCGGCAACGATTACAGGATCGGCCGCGCCGAGAAGATCTCGATCGGCACGCTCGCCGTCACAGTGCCGGCCGCCCTGCTGTTGAGCTGGATGCAGCGGCGCAGCGCACGGCGCTGACCGCTGCCGCTTAGGCGATCAGCTGCGACCCCATTTGAGCAGCCGGGAGACGACGAAGATCGGCACCACGATTGCCGCGCCGAGGAGGAAATAGTCCACAGCGCGCTGCAGCGAACCGAACATCGAGGTCCAGATCCAATCGAACAGGTCGACGAACCAGTCGACGATGTCCACGGGCGTCCAGTCGAGCCAGCTCAGGATCACACCAACCAGAAGCGAAATGAGGATCAGCCGGATCGCTACTGCCAGCGGTGATCCGCCCAGAAAATGGTTGATGCGTGTCGCCATGCGCTTGGTCTCCACCTCGCCCTTCGGGGGATGAGGTAGGCAAAGGGCGCGGCCGGTGCAAGCAGTGGAGCGACGAGGGGAGCTGCAAAGGACGATCAGTCCGGCAGCATCGCTTTGAGCGTGTCCAGCCGGTCGGCTTCCGCGGCGGGCTTGTCCCAGCGGAGCCGCGAGATGCGGGGAAAGCGCATGGCGACGCCCGATTTATGGCGGCTCGATCGCGCAAGGCCCTCGAACGCCACCTCCAGCACGAGCCCATGGCCCAGCTCGGCGCGCACCGAGCGCACCGGCCCGAAACGCTCGACCGTGTTGTCGCGCACATATTTGTCGAGATACTTCAACTCCTCGTCGGTGAAGCCGAAATAGGCCTTGCCGACCGGCACGAGTTCGGGCGCGTCCTCGGAACCGGCCCAGACGCCGAACGTGTAGTCGGAATAAAAGCTGGAGCGCTTGCCGTGTCCGCGCTGGGCATACATCAGCACGGCGTCGATCAGATGCGGATCCTGCTTCCACTTGAACCACGGGCCTTTCGGCCTGCCCGACAGATAGGGGCTGTCCCAGCGCTTCAGCATCAGCCCCTCGATCACCGGATGAGGCAGGGCCGCCCGTTTTTCGGAGAGCTTCGCGAAGGTGTCGAACGGCACCAGCGGCGACAGGTCGAAGCGTGAGGGGTCGAGATGCGCGACGAAGGCTTCCAGGCGCTTGCGCCGCTCGGCGAAGGCCAGCGGACGCGTGTCGTCCTCCTCCTCGACGAGCAAATCGTAGACGCGCAGGAAGACCGGGTACTTCTTGATCACGGCGGCGCTGACGGTCTTGCGGTTCAGCCGCTGCTGGAGATCGGAGAAGGTGCCGGTCACGATGCCCTCGGTCTTCGCCGGACGCGCGACGAGCAGCTCGCCATCGAGCGTACCGGCAAAATCCATGTGCTCGACGAGATCGGGAAACGAGCCCGAAATGTCGTCGCCGGTGCGCGAATAGAGCCGGCAGATGCCGGCCTCGCGCGTCGCCTGGACGCGGATGCCGTCCCATTTCCACTCCGCCGCGTAGTCCTCGGGGACGATCTTCGGATAGTCCGGCTCTTCCAGCGGCTGCGACAGCATGACGGGGCGAAAGGGCGCGGCGGCGGCCGAAACGGGCTTCTCTCCCCGGCCCTCCAGCCAGGCGAACAGGGCCTCGTAGGGCGCCTCCAGTCCGTGCCACAGTTCCTCGATCTCGCCCACGTCCTTGCCGCCCAGATCGGCGACTGCCTGCTTGGCCAGCCGCGCCGAGACGCCGATGCGCATCGCTCCGGTGACAAGCTTCAGGAGCGCGTAGCGGCCGGACGAATCGAGGCGGTCGAGCCATCCCTCGACGAGCCGCGGCCCCTCCTGTCGCGAAGCATTGCCCAGCGCCTCGACGATTTCCGTCAGGCTGGGCTGGCGGCCGTCGGGCATCGCCTGGTCCTGCGGAGCGGGCCAGACCAGAGCCAGGGTCTCGGCCAGATCGCCGACATAGTCGTAGGAGTAGCCGAACAGCACCTCGTCCATGCGTTCGGCGATCAAGGCGCGCAGCATCGCCGGCTTGACGCTGGCGATCGAGAGATCGCCGGTGATGGCGGCGAGCGCATAGCCGCGCTCGGGATCGGGTGCGGCGCGGAAGAAGTCGGTCATCAGCCGCAGCTTGCCGTTGCGCGACGGCGTCAACACCAGACGGTCGAGCAGTTCGGCGAACCGCCTCATGGGCAGGCGGCCGCGGCCGATGACGGGCCGTCCTCGCGGCGAACAGATAGCCCGGCACGGCGCTGACGCAAATGATGACGCGCGGTGAACCGGGCGTCGGCATCCATACCGGGCTCGGCGATCAGCCACTCCAGATAGTCGTCCGGCACCTCGGCGATGGGCGCGCCCTTGTGCTTGCCGAAGCGCAGCTTGGCGAGCAGCGCCGGTTCGCGTGAGGCCTGTTCGGCCCGGTCGAGAAAGTCGCCGAGATCGGCGCAGTTCGGCATCAAAGCGGACGCGATCGAGCGCAGCAGCACCGCCGTGCAGACCGCGTCGTAAAGCGCGCGGTGCGGCGCCAGACCGGACAACAGCGGCCGCACGCCGGTCAGGTCGAGCGGCAGGTATTTGACCAGCGACTGCAGCCCGTGGGCTCGGGCCTGCGGGAACGCGCGCAACGCAAGCTTGTGCGTACACAGCCAGCGGCCGGTGAGCTTCAAGCGTGGGCGGTCGAAATCGGCCCGCTGGGCAGCATAGGCGGGCGCGCCCGAAAATGCGCGGATCGCCTCGCCGAACGTTGGCGCGCCGACAAGCATATCGTCGCTGATCCGGTGAACCTTGCGGGCATGCGGATCGATGACGACGCCGGCCGGATCGCAGAAGGTCTGCATGGGATTGACGATTTCGCCGCTGTTCAGATCCAGATCGACCGACCCGATTTCGATCACGGCATCCTCCGCGAGACGATGGCCCGCGGTTTCCGTATCGATGACGCGCACCAGAGGCTTGGCTGGCTCGGCAAACAGCGAAGGCGTTGTCGCAGAAGGAGGAAAGAAGCCATGCATCGCCTCCTTCCATCGCGCGTTCCGCGCCCACGCGCAAGCCGGCCGGTGCGTGGTGTTTGCGCAGCCGGGAAACGGCGTCACAATCCCGGCGCAAGCCTCGACGCCACCGCCGCGCCTTTGGCGCTTGAAACCAAAGCCGTTAACCGGTATCAGGGCCGCGTTCGCCCGTGCTCCGCACGGATCGCGACACGCCGCATTAGCTCAGTTGGTAGAGCACGTCATTCGTAATGATGGGGTCGCTGGTTCGAGTCCGGCATGCGGCACCACCCCACGCCTCTTCAAATCGCAGCCGATCAGGCCGTCTTGAGCAGCCGGAGATCGGCGCGGTTGTCCGACTGGAGCACCGAGCGCATGACGGCCGTGCGATTGCGGCCCTGCCGTTTGGCGTCATAGAGGGCCTCGTCGGCCAGCGCGACGAGCACGCTTTCAGTTAGGATCGAGAAGGGGCTCGGATTGAGCGTGGCGCAGCCGAGGCTGACGGTCACGACGCCGGCCGGCCGGTTGCGCTGGTGGGGCAGACCGAGTTCCTCGACCGCTACGCGAAGCCGCTCGGCAACGCTTTGCACGGCCGCCGGCTCGGCATCATAGAGGACGAGCGCGAATTCCTCGCCGCCGAAGCGGGCCGCCACATCTCCGGGACGGCGCACGAAGCCGCCGAGCGTCGCCCCGATCGCCCGCAGGCAATCGTCGCCCGCCAGATGCCCGAAGCTGTCGTTGTAGACCTTGAACCGGTCGACATCGAGCAGGATCAGGGACAGTGCCTTCTGTTCGCGGCCGGCCCGCGCCCATTCGAGCGCCAGACGCCGATCGAACTCACGCCGGTTGTTGAGGTTGGTCAGCCCGTCGGTGGCGGCCATTTCAGCCAGTTGCACCTCGGCGAGTTGCCGGCGCGCCACCTGTCCGGCGAGCTTGAAACCGATATGGCCCAACACGGCGGCCAGGAGGATGACCACCGCGATCTGCAGCGCAAAGCGGTTGCGCCAAATGGCCATGATCTCATCCTCGGCCATCGTGCAAACGACAGCCAGCGGATACCTTGCGCCATACTGATAAGCGATGATCCGCTCTATGCCGTCATAGGGCGACGTGATCTGGCTCGTCCCGGCGGTGTCGGTTGTCGGAACGTCGCCCGACGTCGAGCGGAACGGCAACTTCGTCCCGATCGTCCCCTCCAGGGGAGGCCAGCGTGACAGGAGCGTGCCATCGGCGTTGAACAGATCGATGCTGCCGGCTTTTCCGACCTCGAATTCCGAGAAGAAGTCGGTGAAATAGTCGACATCGATGGTGGCGGCGACGATCCCGCCGAACGAACCGTCCGGCTTGTCGAAGCGGCGCGTCGCGGGAATGATCCATTGCCCCTGCATCCGGCTCTTCACCGGGTTGCCGATGTGCAGGGTCTTGTCCGCATGGGTCTTGTGATAGAGGAAATAATCGCGATCGCCGTTGTTGGCGTTCGGCGACTGGCTATCGAACGAATTCACGACCCAGCGTCCGTCGGCGTCGAAAATCGCCAGGGCCTGCAGACGGGGTGAACGTTCGGTCAAAGCCTTCAGGTCATCACTCGAAACCGCCATGGTGCCGGATGCCGCGTCCAGCGATTGCACGACCGCGCTCGTGGCGAGATCGGCCATCTCGAAGGAATCCTCGGCCTGCTGCATCAGCGAACGTGACAGATTGCCCAGATCGGTCTCGGTCTCCTGAAAGATGCGGTCGCGCTCGTTTATGCCGTCCCAGATCTGCAGGCCGATAATGGCGGCGCACATGACCAAGACCAGTGTGCGCAGCAGCGGCGCCAGGGGTATGAGCGACATCTTCGAAGATCGGCTCGCCATACGGTTTTGGCCCTGTGCGATGGTTTAGGCGCCAGCGGCCCCGCCGGCAGACCGGCAAACTCGCAGCAATCCCAAAAGAAATCGTTACACATCCATCGCTAGATGGATCGATTCCGGCGATTATCGCAGGGCGTCCCAGGGCGGATTCGACTTGGATTGTCGAAGGCGAGGACCTCGAAACGCCCCCAGCGCCGAGCCAGGGACAGAGACATCGCTTCGCCAAGGATTGAGCGTGCGGCGGCATGGGCGAGCCAGGGGCGGAATGCAGCGTCGTCGAAGTTCAGGAGGTGGTGCAGGAGAACCACCCTCCCCCCTGGCGCCGTGGCGGTACGGAGCCGGGCGAGCGTTTGGAAGAGATTTCTCTCGGGAAGATAGTAGAGCAGTTCGGACACCACGATGAGATCGAACGGACCGCGCGGCATGTCGTGCGGCAAAAGGCCGACCTCCACCCTGATACGGTCGCAGTCGTGGGTGCGGTGCCGTGCCGCCTCGATGGCCGTCGGCGATGCATCGATGCCGACGATCCGCAAAACCCGCGTTCGCAGCGCCATGGTCGTGACGCCGTTGGCGCAGGCCAATTCCAGCACCCGGCCGCGCTGCCCTGCTCCGCATGCTTGCAGAAGCACGCCGCGCTTGAACGCCTCGAACCGCGAGCCCGCGTAGTTCCAAGGGTCTGCATTCTGCCGGAACTTCGCCTCGAAGCCGGCGGGATCAATCGCCTTCACCGGAGCGCCCGCCAATAATGTTCGACCGGGCCCGTCAACCGGTCGATGGTCTGCGCCGTCAGACGAAACGCCGCCGGATCGTCGTTGATGAGGTCGGTGGTCTGCGACAGATGGGCAGCGACGGCGGCTCGCTTGATCGGGGTGACATCGGAGATGTCGAAGCCGACCCTTTCAGCCTCGCCGGGCACCGGCCGATCGTCGGGCTCGCCGAACTCATCCAGCCAGACGGCATATTCGAGCTGCATCGGCGTCAGTCCGGTTCGCTTCAGTGCCGCCTGCGTCAGAGCCCAGGCGTCGCGGTGATCGCAATGCGGATCGCGCCGCCAGGGCAACAGCACCAGGTCGGGCTCGAAGGACTGGACGATCGCGGTCAGCGTGCTCAGGGCCGTGGCGCCATCGGGCGTCTCGAGCGGCGGCATTGCCGCATCTGACAGCCTCAGGAAGCTGCGATCCTGCGCAGCGAGCCCGAGGCGACGAAGCGCCTCCGCAGCTTCCAGCTCACGTTGCGCGGCCAGGCGGGCTCGCGGCCAATGCTGCGAACGGGGGTGCGAGGCGCCGCCGTCGGTCACGAAGACGACGTGGACCCGGCCGCCGCGATGCGCGAGTCGAGCGAGGAGACCACCGCATCCCAGTGCCTCGTCGTCGGGATGGGGCGCGATCACCAACACCCGCCGCGTCGAAAGCGCCTCGATATCGATCATCCTCGCATCAGTCGCCATCGAGCATCCCCGGCGTCCAGTCGCCATCGGCCACGGCCCGGCCGAACGCCGCCAAGGCGCCATCGGGGTTGGGCTGGCGCAGATAGGTCCGAAGATCACGGATCAGCCGCTCCAGCGGATGCGGCGCGATGAACCCGGCGGCCCCGACACCCCGCTCGGCCTCTTCCAGCACGGTCATTGCGGCGCATTCCACCGCCGTGCGCGCGGCATTGGCGGTGGCCTGAAGACGCTCCGACGCGCCGTCCGTTTCTTGGTGCGCACCCATCCAGGCCCTGGCCGAAAGATCGAGCCACCGATAGGCTGTCCCAACCGCCAGGCCGATGCGGCCGATCCGATGCAACTGATAGGGATCGCCATCCCGACCTGTCTGCCGCAAATGGCTCACCGTCGCGTCGAGCACCGCATGCGCGCCGCCGGTCTGAACCGCCGCGAAGCGGATGGCGCCGCCGCTGAACCAAGGCTGCCGGATATAGGCGTCCGGCGGGCCGAGCATCCAATCCGGCTCGACCGCGAGTTGGCCGAAGGACGCGATGTGGCTTCCCGACGCCTGCATCCCCACCGGGCGCCACCAGCGCCGGTCGACCGCGAGTCGGTCGACGGGCACCACGATCATCTGCCGGCCGCCGGCCGTCGGCACCGTGACGATGGCGCGACTGAGGCCGTCGATGCCCGATGCGAAATTCTTCGCGCCCGACAGGACGGCATCGTCCAGGCGCAACGGGTCGCTTGGCAGATCGGTGTTCCAGACACCGAACAGGCCGCCTCGCTCGGCGATTGCCGCGAACTGCCGGCGTTGGCCGGCGTCGCCGAAGCGCTCGATCAGCCACAGCGCATTCACGTGCCCCTCGTAGATCCGGCCGACGCTGAGATCGCCGCGCCCCACTGCGGCGAGCAGGCAGATCAGGTCGACGATCCGGCCCGGCTCGATCGGCGGCGCAGCGACATGCCCTTCAGCACGCAGGAGATCGAAGGATGCCGCTGGGAATGCCATCTCATCTGCCGCCTCAGCCCAATTTGCGGCGAGCGCGGCCGACAGACGGCGGTGGAATTCAGGCTGCACGGACGCCCTCCGTCACTTCCGCGATCATCGTCGAAATCCGTGCTATCGCGATCTCGACCGGACAAGAAGCCGGCGCGTCGGGCTCGTCGGGAGCCCATTGCTCGACCAAACTCACGGCGAGCGCCGGATCGACGGTCTGCATGCGAAATCGCCTGCGGCGGCGTAAACGGGCCAAAATCCGGGCGGGATCTTCCACGATCAACGGGACTCCGGTCTCAGCGTCACGCATCCAGCCCATCAAGCAGTCGGCCATGCCGCCCGGCGCCCGCCCGTTTAGGCGCGCCGAGACATGAACCACCACGTCGAGAGGATGGCAAAGGCGATGGCCCGCCTGCCGCACACGGCTGACGAACGCAAGGTCTTCGCGGCAGGATGTTGCCGGCAGGCCGCCCACGGCACGATAGACGTCGGCGCGGACCGCGAGGCTGCCACCGGTGTGGTCATGGTGATGCGGCCACGGATCGTGTTCGATCGGATCGACGAGAGAAGCCAGTCGATCGGCCAGCGTCATATAGGTCTGGTGCAGATGCGCCCGCTCGATAAACGCCGGGCCAAGCAATGCCTCTTCAGCCGCGTCTCCAACAAGCCGGCCGCCGACCAGGTCGATGCCGGCCGCGATGTGGCGCAGGTTGGCGGAGATCCAGCTTCGGTCGGGACGAGCGTCGGCATCCGTCGTCAGGATGACGGCCCGCTCAGCTTCTTCGCACAGCGCCGAGGCGGTTTCCATGGCCAGCCGCCGCGCCGATCCGACATGCGCATCGCCTTCGACAAAGACCACGTCGATGACGGTGATCTTAAGATCGGCATGCCCTTGGGCAGCTTCGGCGACCACCTGCCGGCTATCGTCCGTGCAATTATTGAGAACCAGAACAACTGGGAGGCGCCGGCGTGCCGTCCTCAGCCAATCCTGACACGACAGCGCCTTCAAGAGAGCCGGCAACCGGCGGGACTCGTTGCGCGCCGGCACCGCAACGATGGGAGAAAATGCCCAGGCAATCTCCTCTTTCACCTGCGTGCCCCTTCAACGCCCAACCGTGCTTCAAACACGCCAAGCGTTGGAAGGTTCACCGGGAAAACCGTAGCCAGGTGGCGGCCTGGGCGGGGCCCGGCGACGGCAAAAGGCAAGCCGCCAGGTGCAGGCGCCCGACGTCAATCGACGCTCTTGCGCTCCTCGATCTGGGCCTCGTAGGCGAGGCGCGCCTTGCGAACCTCGGCGCGATCGGAGACTTCGGGCACCGCCACCTCCCACCAGGCACCGCCGGCTTCGGTGGACGGCCAGGGATCGGTGTCGATGACGATCACGTGGCTGCGCTCGGACCGGCGCGCGCGCGCCAGCGCCTCCTCCAGCCCGGCGATGGAATCCACCTTCTCCGAAATTGCCCCCATGGATCCGGCATGCGCGACGAAGTCGATGTCGGAGGGGACGACGTGGCGCGCGGTATCGAGCAGGTTGTTGAAGCTCTTGCCGCCGCAGGAAACCTGCAGCCGGTTGATGCAGCCGAAGCCGCGATTGTCGAGGAGCACGACGATGATCTTGATGCCGAGCATCACGGAGGTGGCGAGCTCGGAGTTCATCATCATGTAGGAGCCGTCGCCGACCATGACGCAGATCTCGCGATCGGGCAGCGCCATCTTGGCGCCGACGGCGCCGGCGATCTCGTAGCCCATGCAGGAATAGCCGTATTCCATGTGATAGCCGTTGGGCTTCGACGCCTTCCACAGCTTCTGCAACTCGCCGGGCAGGCCGCCGGCCGCGCAGAAGACCACCCCGTTCTCGTCGAGGCTGCGTTGTACGGCACCGATCACATGGGCGTCGGTCGGCAACGCGTTCCCCTGGGGCGCGGCGGTGGCGGCGTCAACGGCGCCGAGCCACTCTTCTCGCAATACGAGATCAGGCGCCGGAGCGCGATGGCCCGCCAGCGCTTCATCGAGTTTGGCGAGCGCCGCCTTGGCGTCGGCGATCAGCGGCAAGGCATCGTGCTTGATCGCGTCGTAGGAGCAGACGTTGATGGCCAGCATCCTGCGCCCGGGATTCTTGAACACCGCCCAGGAGCCGGTTGTAAAGTCCTGGAAGCGGGTGCCGACGCCGATCACCAGATCAGCCTTGGCGGCAATCGCATTGGCGGCGGCGCTGCCCGACACCCCCGGCGCGCCGAAGTTGAGCGGATGCTCCCACGACAGCGCCGAGCGGCCCGCATGGGTCTCGCAGACCGGGATGTCGTAGGTCTCGGCGAAGCGGCGCAGCTCGTCGCAGGCATCGGAATAGAGGACGCCGCCGCCGGCGACGATCAGCGGCGCCTTGGCGGCGCGGATCATCGCCACCGCATCGGCCAGTTCGCGCGGATCGGGCTCCGGCCGCCGCCGCCGCCAGACCCGCTCGTCAAAGAAGATCTCGGGCCAGTCATAAGCCTCCGCCTGGACGTCCTGGCAGAAGGCGAGAACGACCGGACCGCAGTCGGCCGGGTCGGTGAGCACGCGCATCGCGCGGGGCAGCGCCGTCAGCAGATGCTGCGGCCGGGTGATGCGGTCGAAATAGCGGGCGACCGGGCGAAAGCAGTCGTTGGCCGAGACGGTGGCGTCGTCGAAATCCTCAATCTGCTGGAGCACGGGATCCGGTTCGCGGCTGGCGAAGACGTCGCCGGGAATGAGCAGCAGCGGCAGCCTGTTGACGTGGGCGGTGGCGCAGGCGGTGACCATGTTGGTCGCTCCGGGGCCGATCGAGGTGGTCACGGCCATCGCCTGGCGCCGGTTCCTGGCCTTGGCATAGGCGATCGCGGCATGCGCCATGGCTTGTTCGTTGTGGCCGCGCCAGGTGGGCAGCACGTCCTCTGCCGCCGCCAGCGCCTCGCCGAGACCCGCCACGTTGCCGTGGCCGAAGATCGCCCAGACGCCCGGGACGAGCGGCTCGCCCTCTTCGTTCTTCTGCGCAGCCAAATAGCGCACCAGAGCCTGCGCCGCCGTCAATCTGACCGTCTTCATCCCCATGGCTCCCGTTCTTGGCCCGCGCTGGCCCTCTGCATCCTGGCGGCTCAGCCCGGCTGTTTCAGCAGCCATTCGTGCTGCGGTTCGTTGTGGAATTTCCAGGTGCGCTTCGGCCCGGCCATGACGTTCAGATAGTAAAGATCATAGCCGTGGGTGGCGGCGCAGGGATGATAACCCTTCGGCACCATCGTCACGTCGCCGTCCTCGATCACCATGGCCTCGTCCAACTCGCGGCGGCCGTCCGGCCCGGCGTCGGTGTAGACGCGCTGAAAGCCGAAGCCCTGCGGCGGGTTGAAGCGGTGGTAGTAGGTCTCCTCCAGGTAGGATTCCGCCGGCAGATCGTCGGTGTCGTGCTTATGCGGCGGGTAGGACGAGGTGTGGCCGCCCGGCGTGATCACCTCCACCACCAGCAGCGAATCGGCGCCCGGATCGGTCTCGGGCAGGATGTTGGTGACGTAGCGTGTGTTCGTGCCGTGGCCGCGCGTTTCCTGGCTCAGACCGTCCGGCGCGATCAGGCGGGCCGGATGGGCGCCGGGCTTGCCGGGCGCGGAGCAGACGGCGAGTTCGACGTCGGTCGCCGCCTCGACCGTATAGCCGGCACCGGCCGGGACATAGACCGACCACGGCTTGCCGGAAAACGGATCGGAGCGTTCGCCGATGGTGCCGAAGCTCTCGCCGGCCGCCGAGATCGCCGCCTTGCCGGAGACCAGCACTAGACAGACCTCGCGGTCGCCGGTCTCATCGCTGACGCTCTCGCCGGCGGCGAGCTTGACCAGGGAAAACCCCACATAGGTCCAGCCGGCGCTCTCCGGCGTCACGTCGATCAACCGGCCGCTCGTCTTCGCGGATCGTACTCGCAGATTGGGCATCACGCTCCCTTTCCTTCGTTGCTCCGTCGGCCGCCGAGGCGCGGATCGTCTTCCCGCGTCGCGGCCTCGGTCGAGTTGGACGGGCATCCGGTCCAGATGGTGTCTCCCGAGAGCTCGCAGGCTTGGTTCAGGCCGCCTTGCGCAACCCGGCCTCGTCGAGGAAGCCGACGAGATTCTTGTAGCCCATGGTCACGTAGGTCTTGGGGTTGGCCTTCTCCGGGTCCTGCTCCGCTTCGATCACGACCCAGCCGGAATAGCCCGGCAGTTCCTTGAACACCGCGACATAGTCGATCGTGCCGTCACCGGGCACGGTATAGACCCCCTCCAGCACCGAATCGAGGAACGACCAGTCCTCTTCGCCAGACTTTTGGGCGACGTCGAGCCGAACGTCCTTGGTATGGACGTGGGCAATGCGGTCGCGATAACGCCGGGCGAGCGCCACCGGATCGGAGCCGCCCCATAGGGCATGGCCGGTGTCGAGCAGAAGCTTCACCGCCTCGCCGGTGCCAGCCATAAAGCGGTCGATATCGGCTTCGGTCTGCACCACCGTGCCCATATGATGGTGATAGACCACCGTCAGCCCGTATTCCTGCTTCACCAGCTCGGCATAGCGCGTCATGCGCGGCAGGAAGCGGTCCCATTCCTCGTCGGTGAGGATCGGGCGCCTGGAGAGCGGAACGTCCTTGCTGCCATGGACGGTGCGGGTGCATTCACAGGTCACCACGACCTGCGCGCCGGCGTCGCGGCGGAAGGTCAACTCGCTTCGATTGGCCTCCAGCTCGGCCTCCGCATCGCGCTCCAGGAGGAAGGTCGACAGCCAGCCCGAGACGAACACCATGCCGTAATCGGCCAGCTTCGCCTTCAGATCCGGCCCGGTCCTGGGAAACTTGTTGCCGAGCTCCATACCCTCCAGGCCAATCTCGGCGGCCTCGGACAAGCACTGCTCCAGCGGAATGTTGCCGCCGATCTCGATCATGTCGTCATTCGACCAGCAGATCGGATTGGCACCGATGCGGATCATCGTCGTTTCCTCCAGAATAATCAGGACCGTCTTGCTGCGGCTTCCCCGTCAGGCGGTCACTGGCTCTCTTGCATGGGTCCAGGCGGCGACGAGATCGCGGAACCGATCCGCCATCTCCCGCACCGCCGTTTCATCGTCGATCGCGCCGGCAAGCCAGCGCCGCGCCGGGTCGGCGAAGATCGTGCGGCCGACGGCGAAGCCCTTGACCAGCGCCGTGTCGGCGGTCGCGGCGAACGCGGCTTCCAACTCCGGCTGCGGCGCTTCCAGCCCCAGCAGCACGATGCCCCGGCACCATGGATCGTGGCGGGCGATGACAGCGGCCACCGCATTCCACGCCTCGGGCGAGGCCTGCGGCTCGAGCTTCCACCAGTCGGGCTTGACGCCGGCGCGATAAAGCCGGTCGAGAACGGTGGCAACCGTATCGTCCGACAGCGGTCCGTTCTTGCCGGCGATGATCTCGACCAACAGCTCGCGGCCGATCCTGTGTGCCGCCTCATAGGCTCTCAGAAGCGTTTCCGTCTGCGCGTCCTGAAGCGCCTGCGGATCGTCGGGATGATAGAAGCACAGGCACTTGATGACGTGGTCGACCGGCCATTCGACCAGCAGCGACCCGATGTCGCGGCCATGCTCGAAGCGCAAGGGACGCGATCCGGGCGCCTCGATCGGCCGGGCGATCCAGAACCCCGCCTCGGCAGCACGCCCGAACGCATCCCGGCCATAGGTCTCGTCCAGGAGGACGCCGAAGCCCGGCCGACCATCGGCGACCCGAGCCGCCGCCTCGACAGCGAGTTCCTTGAAGGCGGCAATGCGCGAAGGATCGGCGCCGGTCTCGCGCGCCAGATCTTCCAACTGCGAGCGATGGTCGATCGCCAGCGCCGCCAGCCGCGGCCACTCCCGGCGCCGCGTCGTCACCCAATGAATATGATTAAGCGTCTCGTCCTTGCGCAACGCCCGATGCGGCGAACCATGCGCCAGGAAATGCTCGAGCTCCGGAAAGGTCGGGCTCTCGGGAGAGCAGAGCAGGCGCGACACCGCAAAGGCGCCGCAGGCGTTGGCCCAGGTCGCGGCGGTGGCGAGATCCTCGCCGCCGAGATAGCCGCGCAGGAAACCTGACATGAAGGCGTCGCCGGCGCCGAGTACATTATAGACCTCGATCGGAAAACCCCGACCGACAATGCCGGCCTGCAGATCGTCGGAGATCGGGCCGTCGTAGACGATGCAGCCCATGGGGCCACGCTTGAGGACGATCGTCGCCGGGCTCAACCCACGAATGGCCTTCAGCGCCGACAGCACGTCGTCGGAGCCGCCGGCGATCATGATCTCTTCTTCGGTGCCGACGATCAGATCGCAGTCGGGCAGAACGGTCCGCAATTTTTCCGTCACCGCGCCGGAAGCGACATAACGGCTGAAGCCGGCGGCGTGGCCCGCCAGGCCCCACAGGTTCGGGCGATAATCCACGTCGAAGCAGATTCGGGCGCCGTTCGCCTTGGCGATCGCCATGGCCTTGCGCTGAGCGGCTTCGGTGTTCGGCTTGGAAAAATGCGTTCCCGAAACGACGATGGCGCGGGCACGGGCGAAGAAGGCCTCGTCGACATCCTCTTCGGTGAGCGCCATGTCGGCGCAATTCTCGCGGTAGAAGATCATCGGCGAGCGGTTCTCGGCCTCGACCGCGAGCAGGACCAGCGCCGTGAGCCGCTCCGGATCGGTGACCACCGCGCCGGTGTCGACGCCCTCGCGAGCCAACTGCTCGCGGATGAAACGCCCCATCTGCTCGTCGCCGACCCGAGTCAAGACCGCGCTCTTCAATCCCAGCCTGGCGGTGCCGATGGCGATGTTGGTCGGGCAGCCGCCGACGGACTTCGCCATCGACGTGATGTCTTCCAGCCGGGACCCGATCTGCTGGCCATAAAGGTCGACGGACGAGCGGCCGATCGTGATGACATCGAGCGGCTCTGCCTTCGCTGTGGTTGCGACCATAAAACCCATTCCCATCGTCTGCGTCGAGACCGACACACAGCGATCGCTCTCGCGCAGCAAATGAAATATGAATTTCCAATTACTGTCAATGCGGATTGAATATTCCATCCGATGGCGCTAACACTGATCCCGCTTTGATCTTGGAGGGGAAATCCCATGCTGTCCTTTGGTCTGCTCGGCGCTGGCCGGATCGGCCAGATCCACGGCCGTAACATCGCGTCGCACCCGCGCGCGCGACTCGTCGCCCTGACCGACGCCATGCCCGCTGCGGCGCAGGCACTGGCCGACGCGACCGGGGCTGTCGTCCGGTCGGCCGATGAGATCATCGGCGCGGACGATATCGACGCCATCGCGATCTGCACGCCGACCGACACTCATGCCGAGTTGATCGAGCGGGCGGCCGCGGCCGGCAAGGCGGTGTTCTGCGAAAAGCCGGTGGACCTGTCGAGCGCCCGCATCCGTGCCGTCCTCGACCGCATGGCCCCGGTGCCGCTGATGATCGCCTTCAACCGGCGTTTCGATCCCAACTTCGCGGCGCTCAAGTCGCGCTGCGACGAGGGCAGGATCGGCGAGGTCGAATTGGTCTCGATCATCTCGCGCGATCCGGGCGCGCCGCCCGTCTCCTACATCAAGTCGTCGGGCGGGCTGTTCCGAGACATGATGATCCACGACTTCGACATGGCCCGCTTCCTGCTCGGTGAAACCATCGAGGAGGTGCATGCGGTCGGGTCCTGCCTCGTCGATCCGGGCATCGGCGAAGCCGGCGACGTCGACACTGCCGCCGTTCTGCTCAAGACGATTTCCGGCAAGATCTGCCAGATCTCGAATTCGCGGCGCGCCACCTACGGCTACGACCAGCGGATCGAAGTGCACGGCTCCAAGGGACTCCTGAAGGCGGACAATCTCTACGAGACGACAGTGGTGCTCGCCAACGGGTCCGGCTTCGCCGCCGATCCGGTGCAGAACTTCTTCCTGGAGCGTTATGCGGAAGCCTATCGCCGGGAGATCGAGCATTTCATCTCCGCCATCGAGAACGGCAAGGCGCCCTCCCCGTCCGGCCTCGACGGCTATGAAGCCGGTCGCCTGGCCGATGCCGCCACCGAAAGCCAGCGCACCGGACGCGCCGTCAAGGTCGCCGAAATCGGATGATCTGCCCCCACCATTGCCGATCTCCGGCGATGGTGGCACTGCCCTGGCGGGGAGCCTTCAAGCGCTCATTTGCGAAGACGGGACGGGAGGTTTGGCCGAACGGTGTCCGTGGTCGCCGTCTGTCCGGAAGCGGCGGATCCAGGGCTGCCTCCCCCCCCCCCCGAGAGAAGATTAAAAATTCCATATTGACGACCTACAGAAGCCATGTTTCATTATCGCCCAGCCGAAAGACGTCGGCGATAGAATGAGCATGTGTAGTCTTCGTCGGCCGCTCTGGTGGCGGACGAACCTATGCAATGCGGGGAGGAGCACTACGCCGCCCGCCGCCGAGACCCGGCTGGCGGAGCGACGGCTGGAAGACCGTTCATCCAATTGGTCGCCGACTACGGCCGATACGCCACGCAGTGCCAGTGGCGGAATGTGCGTGGCGAAGCCGGCAGGCTCATCCATCCCCGACGATCGGGATATTGCGTATGGCTGCCATCGAGACCGACACACTTCTGCTGAAAGCTCAGGGGATCACGAAAGGATTCTCCGGGGTGGTGGCTCTGGACGGCGTCAACCTGGAAGCCAATGTCGGAGAAGTTCACGGCATCGCTGGCGAAAACGGCGCCGGAAAATCGACGCTCATCAAGGTTCTGACCGGAGCGCATGTGCCCGATGCCGGTACGATCGTCTTCAACGGCCGGGAACTTGCCCATCTCGATCCCCGTCGCGCCATGCACGTCGGCATCGCCTGCATCTATCAGGAACTGAACCTCATCCCGCATCTGACGGTGACCGAAAATATCTATCTCGGCCGTGAGATCAAGCGGGTCGATCGCCTCGGCATTCTGGATCGCCAGACGATGCGGAACAACGTCTCGTCGCTGCTCCGGGACTTGGGGCTGAACATCGATCCGGACGCCCGGCTCGGCTCCCTGGGCGTGGGCCAGCAGCAGATGATCGAGATCAGCCGCGCCGTGCAGGCCGACGCCAAGCTCATCATCATGGACGAGCCGACATCCAGCCTCAGCAACAAGGAAGCGGAGGAGCTGTTCCACATCATCGCGCAATTGAAGGCGCGCGGCGTGGCGGTCCTGTTCATCTCGCATCGGCTCGACGAATTGAAGCAGAACTGCGATCGGGTGACCGTGCTGCGCGACGGCAAGAGCGTCGCCTGCGTGGACATGGCAGCGACCTCGGTCGACGAGATCATCAAGTTGATGGTCGGGCGCGACATCGCCAACAAGTATCCGAAGGTCAAGGCGGAACCCAAGGACGTCGTGCTCAGCGTCGAAGGGCTGAACCGGAAGGGCGTGCTCCACGATATTTCGTTTTCGCTGCGCGCCGGCGAGGTGCTGGGCTTCGCCGGGCTGGTCGGCTCCGGCCGCACAGAGACGGCCCGGGCGATCACTGGCGCCGACCCCATGGACTCCGGTCAGATCAAGGTCTTCGGCCAGGAGGTGCGCATTCGCCAGCCGCGCGATTCGATCGAGGCCGGGATCGCCTTCCTGACCGAGAACCGCAAGGAACAGGGCCTGATCCTGATCCAGAGCGTGGAATTCAATTCCACCATGGTCAAGATGGAGCGCTACGCCAAGCTGGGCGTCCTCAACCTCCAGACATTGCGCAAGATCACCCAGGACCTCGCGACCGGGCTTCGGCTTCGCGCCGCCAGTATCGACATGCCGGTCGGACAACTTTCCGGCGGCAACCAGCAGAAGGTCGTCATCGCGAAGTGGCTGCTGTCGAAGGCGCGGATCTTCATCTTCGACGAGCCGACGCGCGGCATCGACGTTGGCGCCAAGGTCGAGGTTTACAAGCTGATCAACGAACTCGTCGCCGGCGGCGCCGGCGTCATCATCATCTGCTCAGAAATGGATGAAGTGCTGGGCATGAGCGATCGCATCATCGTCATGCATGAAGGACGGATCACGGCCGAAATGACGCGGGACGAGGCGACCCAGGAAAACATCATGTTCGCAGCGTCCGACGTCCAGGCCGCGCCCGACCTTCAATACGCCTGAGCGGAGGCTCGAAACGATGGTTCGTGCCTTTCCGGGAGGATCTGACGGCCATGCGAGTTGGCGGATGGGAGGCATCCGGGCTCGCCGGGACGGCCCCGCTTAGGCACGGCGGGCGATCGAAGACATAGTTTGCATGCCGTGAGAGGGAGGACTTGATGGCAGACAGCAATCCCGCGGTGGGCCTATCGGCCCGGCCGACGATCCTGCGGCGCACATCGATGGCGCAGAGGCTCTACAGTCTCGGCGTGCTTCTGAGCCTGCTGCTCTTGTGCGCGGTGATGAGCCTGCTGTCGGATCGCTTCCTGACCATGTACAATTTGATGAACGTCGCCTCTCAGGCGGCGGTCAGCGCCATCGTCTCGATCGGCATGTTCCTGGCGATCCTCACCGCCGGAATCGACCTTTCGGTCGGAGCCATCCTGGCGCTGTCGACCATGGTCATGGGCGTGGCGTGCGTCAATTGGGGCCTCAACCCCTTCCTGTCCATCCTCGTCTGCCTCGGCACCGGCTCGCTCCTGGGATTCTGCAACGGGCTGATGCTGACCCAGCTGCGGCTGCCGCATCCTTTCATTTCGACGTTGGGCATGCAGAAGATGGCACGCGGCATCGCCCTGGTCATCACCGGCGCGGCGCCAATCAGCATGTTTCCGGCACCGGTCCAATATCTCGGCAGCGCCGAGGCCCTCGGCATACCCGTGAGCTTCATTCTGGTGGCGGTTCTCTACATCCTGATGTACCTGTTCCTGACCCGCACCACCACGGGCCGCTACATCTATGCCGTCGGCGGCAACAAGGAAGCGAGCCGTCTCAGCGGTATCCGGGTCAACGGCATTCTCAATCTCGTCTACACGATCAGCGGCTTCATGGCCGCCCTGGCCGGGCTCGTTCTGACCGGCCGCGTCAACGCCGTCTATCCGCTGGCCGGGCTCGACTACGAGACCGACGCCATCGCCGCCGTGATCATCGGCGGGGCCAGCTTCTTCGGCGGCATCGGCTCGATCGGCAACACGATCATCGGCGTTCTGCTGATCGCCGTTCTGCGCAACGGCCTCAACCTGCTCAACGTCGATTCCGCCTACCAGACGTTCGCGATCGGGGCCGTCATCATCGTCGCCGTCGCCATCGACGTCGCGCGGCAACGCTTCATGACGTCGCGATAGTCGCCGTCACGATGGAAGGCCGGCCAGGCCCTCAAGGCGTGGCGGGGACAAGGGAGGAGCCCGCGAGAGCCGCACGGACGCTCGCGGCAACAAGGAAAACCAGGGAGAGAGACATGATCATCAAGAAACTCGGTATCGCCATGATGGCGACCGCCCTTTCGATGGGCGTGGCGTGTTCCGGCGCCCAGGCGGCCGATGCCAAGATCGCGGTCATCCTGAAGACGCTCAGCAGCCAATACTGGAAGATCGTCGCGGCGGGCGCGCAGGATGCGGCCAAGAAGCACGACGTCGAGCTGATCCTGCTCGGCCCGCCGACCGAAGACGCGGTCGAGCAGCAGATCAACATGGTCCAGGACGCCCTGGCACAGGAGCCCGACGCCCTCGTCTTCAGCCCGTCACAGCCGGCCACCGCGATGGGTGTTCTGGACGACGCCGCGCGGCAGGAGGTGCCCGTCCTCCTCATCGATACCGGCATGCCGGAAGGCTACACCAACTACGAGACCTATATCGGCACCGACAATTTCGCGGCCGGGAAAGCCGGCGGTCAGGCCTTGGCCGAGAAGCTCAAAGCGGGCGACAGGATCGTTCTGCTCGACGGAGCGCCGGGAAATCCGACGATGACGGAGCGTTGCGACGGCGCCGCGGAGGTTCTGAAGGAGGCCGGAATGGTGATCGCGGCACGGCAGCCCGCCTACAGCGATCGCGAGAAGGCCTACACCGCCATGCAGAACATCCTGCAGTCCGATCCGGACATCGCCGGCGTCTTCGCCGGCAACGACGAGGAGGCTCTGGGTGCGATGCGCGCGTTGCAGCAGAGAGGCAAGGAGGACGTTCCGGTCATCGGCGTCGATGCGAACGAAGAGAACCTGAAGGCGATCCTGGCCGGCGATCTCTACGGCTCCGTCGCCCAGGGCAATTACGACATGGGCTACATGGGCATCGAAAAGGCGCTCGAAGTCATCGGTGGCGGCACCATCGACAAACGGATCGATTCCGGCGCCACGATGATCACGAAGGACAACGCGCAGAAGCTGCTCGATGACCGCGCCAAGATGTCCCAATAAAGGGATGGCGGCCAACCGTCGTCAGGGACGGTGACCGGGCGGACCGCGAGCGAGAGCCGACCCCGCCGGACACGGCGGGGCGACCTTTCAAACAGCAGACGGCCGCAAGGTGCCGTACCCGTGGGCGAATCCGGTCGCCGATCGACCGCTTTGCGAACGGGCCGGCGTCTCGGCCACTCAAAACCGGTGCCGGATGGGCGCCGGGAGAGTGGGTGCGCGATGAGCGAGACGTTACAGGTGGGAATTGTCGGCCTTGGCCGCCTCGGCAAACGCCATGCCCGCAATCTGGCGCTGAACGTTCCCGGTGCGGCTCTGGTCGCCGCCGCCAGCCCGATCGCCGAGGAGCGCGATTGGGCAGCTGGGGCTCTCCCCGGCGTCAGGACCTATGACGGGTTGGGGCCGCTGCTCGACCATCAGCGTCTGGACGCGGTCTGGCTGGTCACGCCGACCTCGCTGCACGCCGACCAGACCATCGACGTGCTGAAGGCCGGCAAGCACGTCTTCTGCGAAAAGCCGTTGGCTCTGACCGTCGAGGACTGCGATCGGGTCATCGCCGTCGCCAAGGCCTGTCCGCAACAGCTGGCCATGGTCGGCTTCATGCGGCGGTTCGACCCCGCCTACGCGGAGGCCAAACGGCAACTCGCCGACGGCCGGTTGGGGACGCTGTTTCATATCGGATGCGTTTCGCAGGACCCGGTCGATCCGGACGGGTTCTTCGTCAAGTTCGCGCCGACGTCGGGAGGCATCTTCCTCGACTGCTGCATCCACGACATCGACCTCGTGCGATGGATGCTCGACGGCACCGAAGCGGTCGACCTGACGGCGACCGGCTCGCACATCATGTATCCGGCGCTCGCCGAGTGCGACGACGTCGACAACGGCTTTGCCACCGTCACCTTCGCCGGCGGCATCGTCGCCACGTTCCACGTCTCGCGCACCTCCCATCACGGCTACGAGGCGACGATGAACCTCGTCGGCACGCGCGCCAGCCTTTTGGTCGGCGCCGGCCAGACACGGCGGTCGCTGATCGCTCGGCAGGACGGGCGCACGGCGATCGACGGCCAGGCCGATTTCTTCGCCCGATTCAACGATGCCTTCCTGCTCGAAGCCCACGCCTTCGTCGAAGCGGTCCGCTCCGGCGGGCCCTCGCCTCTCGGCCTGGAGGACGCCCGCGAAGCGACCCGGCTCGGCTGCCGGCTTCGCGAGGCGGCGCGCCGAACGGTCAACGCTGTTGGATGTCCGGCGGCGTCCGCCGCGAACCATCGATCGTAGATGAAACGGGACGGCTGCTATCCCGCGAAACCGCCCTCTTCCAGGAAGCGGCGCTCGTCCTCGCTGGTCTGACGCCCGAGCATCGGATTGCGGTGCGGGAAGCGGCCGAACCGGGCGATGATATCGCGATGCTCCTCGGCATAGCGAACATTGTTCGGGCCGATCCGGCGCATCCAGTCGACACAGGCCTGCTGATCGGCGAGGTCTTCCGAGTGCATCAGCGGCATGGCCAGAAACGGTGCGAGATCCGGCGCGACGGTGGATGCGTCGCCACGCGCGAGCGCCTGTTTGGCAATGGCGAGCGCCTTGGGGTCCGTGGCGAACGAGCGCGCATCGCCTCGAAACATGTTGCGCGGAAACTGGTCGAGCAGGATGACGAGGGCGAGCGCTCCGTCGGCCGAACCGGCCCAGTCGTCGAGCCGTCCCTTCGCGGCGCGACCGTAGGTCGCTGAGAAGCGCTCCCGGATCGCTCGATCGAAGGCTTCGTCCTTCTTGAACCAGCGATCCGGCCCGGCCTCGCGCCAGAAACCGATGACGGCGGCAGGGTCGACGGACGAGTCTTCGCTGAAACGCTCCCATCCCTGCGCCCGCAATCGGCAGGCCGGACATTCGCCGCAGCCGTAGCCCCAAGGGTGGCGGTGCTCGCGATCGCCCTGATAGCAGGTGTGCGTTTCGTCGCGAATAATGTCGACGAGCGCCTCACCGCCGAGGTCGTCGGCAAGCTGCCAGGTCTCGGCCTTATCGATCCACATCAGCGGCGTATGGATCACGAAGCGCTGTTCCATGCCGAGATTGAGGGCGAGTTGCATCGCCTTGATCGTATCGTCGCGGCAGTCGGGATAGCCGGAATAGTCGGTCTCGCAGACACCGGCGACCAGATGCTTGACGCCGCGCCGATAGGCGACCGTCGCGGCGAAGGTCAGGAACAGGAGGTTGCGGCCCGGCACGAAGGTGTTCGGCAGGCCGCTCGACTGCATCGCGATCTCGACGTCCTGGGTCAGCGCCGTCTCGCTCAACTGGCCGAGCACCGTCATGTCGATGCGATGGTCGTCGCCCAGCCGCTCGGCCCAGGCCGGAAAGGCGTTGCGCAGGCTGTCGAGGACGCGCGGCCGGATGTCCATCTCGATGCGGTGCCGTTGGCCGTAGTCGAAGCCGATCGTCTCGACACGCTCGAAACGCTCCAGCGCCCAGGCGAGACACGTGGTCGAATCCTGACCGCCCGAGAACAGAACCAGCGCGCTGTTTCCATCGGTTTCGGCTGCGCCCGTCATCGGATCTCGCCCCCTCTCGCCGATCAGAATGTAACGCCGGGAATCGCCAACGGATTGTCGGTCAGCGCAGCGGCGTCGGGCGCATCGGTGCGCAGCCCGCCGGTGAAGGCGGCGAAGAGATCGCGCACGTAGCGCTCGTCGAGGCCGTCACCGATCAACACCATCCGCGATCCGCGCTCGACACCCGCCGGCCAGGCCGGCAACCGCACCGGCGGATGCAGGAAGGAGCGCACGCCATGCAAGACCAACGGACGCTCCGGGCTTTCGGACGTGTGCACGATCGCCTTCATGCGCAGCAGCCGTTCGCCTTGTGTCGTCTGCAGGAGGTCGAGGAAGGCGGCAACCGCGCTTTCCGGAAGCGGACGGGCCTCGGTCAGCGAAAACGAGCGGATCGTCCCGTGGTGAGAGTGCGCTTCGTCATGGTGATGGCCATGATGGTGGGCGGGGTGCAGCCGATCATGCTCCGTCTCCGGCAGCCAGCGCCCGAGGTCGGCGGCGGCCGCGAGCGAGCCGGCGCCTTCGCCAAGAAGCTTGTCCGGTGCGGCTTCGTCGGTGCCCGCCAGCAGCACCGGGCCATGAGGGCCGATGGCGCCGATGGCGCGTCGTGCCGCCGCGACGACGTCGCGACCGACGAGATCGGCCTTGGTCAGAACGATGCGATCGGCGACGGCCACCTGGCGCTGGGCCTCGTCGTGCGCCTGGAGATGGCGCGCCCCGTCGAGCGCGTCGACGACGGTCACGACGCCGTCGAGAGCATAGGCTTGCAGCAGGGCCGGATGGGTCATCACCGCAGCAAGAATAGGGATCGGGTCGGCGAGACCGGTCGTCTCCACGACCACACGGCGCAGCGGTGCCGCCGCCGTCCTGTTCCGTTCGGCCAGGGCCAGCAGCGTCTCGACCAGTTCGCCGCGCACCGTGCAGCAGAGACATCCGTCGGCAAGCTCGATAACGCCGTCACTCGACGCCTCCACCAGCAGATGGTCGATGGCGACAGCACCGAATTCGTTGACGATGACGGCCGTGTCCGTCACCGCCGGATCGGCCAGCAGGCGGTTGAGCAGCGTCGTCTTGCCCGCCCCCAGAAAACCCGTGAGCACGGTCAAACGAATGGGCGGTCTGCGCGACGCCGGTCCGGGACGATCCTCGGTCACGTCAATTGGTCGCCCGTTCGGCGAATTGCGGGATCGGCACCTCGCCGTGCCGGGCAGACTTGTCCGCGGTGTTGACCGTCGTCGCCACGGGACCGGCTGCGTCAGCGGCATTCAGCGTTTTTTCAGCGATGGCGCTCGCGACGGCCACGGGTTCGTCCTCCGGCGTCCCGGCGACGATGACCGGCGGCGAGTTGATGATGTCTTCGGGCCGGAACGGCCGTGCTGTCGGCGTCGGGATGCCGTAGGCGGCGATCAACGTGATGCCCGGCTCGGCCAGCGCATTGCCCGCCGCGCCGCCCAGCGCCACCTGAACCGCTACCGGCGGACGATCCATTTCCGCGGTATAGGGCGAGCCGAAGGGCTCCTTCCGGTTTGCTTCCGCCTTGCGCTCGTTGGCGCGGGCGGTGCGGCCCGCGGCCGAGCAGACTTCCTTGCTGATATCGACCGGCTCCCCAGTGGAAGCCTGGAGCTGGTCGATCGTGACGTCGACGGTCGCCGGATCGGTCTCGAAGGCCTTGTGCAGGATTTCGGCGCTCATGCGCTCGCGACCGATCGACCCCACGGCGCCGAGCACGACCGCGACCACGGTGCGGCCGTCGCGCGTGGCCGACGAGACCAGATTGAAGCCGGAGGCGCAGATATAACCCGTCTTCATGCCGTCGGCGCCCGGAAAGCGACCGAGCAGGCCGTTTCCGTTCTTGAAGATCTTGCCGTTGAGCGAGATCGCCTCGGTGCCGAAATAGTCCAGAAAGGCGGGAAAGTCGCGGCGGATCGCCATTGCCAGGAGAGCCAGATCCCGGGCGCTGGAATATTGTCCCGGCTGGGGCAAACCGTTCGGATTGACGAAACGGGTGTCCTTCATGCCCAGCCGCCGCGCCTCATCGTTCATCCGCACGACGAAGGCTTCCATCGAGCCGTCGGCCAGCATCTGTCCGATGGCGTAGGCGATGTCGTTGGCGGACTTCACCAGCATCATGCGCATCGCGTTGTCCAGACGCATCACGGAGCCCGGCTCGAACCCCATCTTGCTGGGCGCCTCGGCCGCCGCACGGCGCGTCATGATCACCGGGGAATCGAGCGCTACGCCAGGGTCGTCGCGCAGCGCCTTCAGCGCCAGGTAGGCGGTCATCAGCTTCGTGGTTGAAGCCGGATACCAATGGGCGGTCGCGTCCTTCTGCTCCAGCACCTTGCCGGTCGCCACGTCCACCGCGATGGAGACCTCGGCGCGGGCGGCTGCGGTGGCGGGAAGCACCAGCAGCAGAGCCAGAATCGACAGCAAGCCTGACCGTCGCAGAGCGTTGATCGTCAATGTTCCATCCCAAGAATCAGAGGAAGCTGAGCGCCAGGCTCCTAATTGGACCTTCCGGCGGAACAGGCAAGATCGCCTCTTTCGATTTGAAAGGTACTGCCTAATATGCGGTCTCCGCCAAGCAAAGGAGTCGACATGGCGATCAACGATCACATCACCGCGAGCCAAGCGGAGATCGCTGCCTGGCGGCGCCATCTCCATACACACCCGGAATTGCTCTACGACGTGCCGGAGACGGCAGCCTTCGTCGCCGACAAACTGGCGAGCTTCGGCTGCGACACTGTCGCGACGGGCATTGGCGGAACGGGGGTCGTCGGGCTGATCCATGGTCGTGAGGGCGGCGAAGGTCGCACGGTGGGGCTCCGGGCCGACATGGACGCGCTGCCGATCGAGGAGGAGACCGGCCTGTCCTACGCCTCGACGCAGGCGGGAAAGATGCACGCCTGCGGCCATGACGGCCATATGGCGATGTTGCTGGGTGCGGCGCGGGTGCTGGCCGAGACGCGGCGCTTCGCCGGCACCGTGGCGGTCGTATTCCAGCCGGCCGAAGAGGGAGGCGCCGGCGCCAAGGCGATGATCGACGACGGCCTGCTCGATCGCTTTCCTATGACCGAGCTCTATGGGATGCATAACCTGCCGGGGCTCGCCGTCGGCCGGTTCGCGATCCGTCCGGGACCGATCATGGCCTCGACCGACGAGTTCTCCATCACCATCGAGGGTCGCGGCGGCCATGCCGCCATGCCCCATACGACGATGGACCCGATCGCCATCGGCGCGGCCATGGTGCAGAGCTTGCAGATGATCGTCTCGCGCAGCGCCAATCCGCTCGACTCGCTCGTCGTGTCGGTCACGCAGTTCCACGCCGGCTTCGTCCACAACGTGATTCCCGAAAAGGCGGTGCTGTCGGGTACGGTCAGAGCGCTGACCGAGCCAATGCGCGAACTCGCCGAGGCGCGCATCCGCCAGATCGCCGAGTCCACGGCAGCCGCGCACGGCGCCCGCGCCTTGGTCGACTACGACCGGAACTATCCGGTGACCCGCAACGAGCCACAGGCGACGTCGTTCTGCACCGAGGTGGCCGCGGCGGTGGCCGGAGCGGACAATGTCGATGTCGACGCGCCTCCCCTGATGGGCGGCGAGGACTTCGCCTACATGCTGGAGGAGCGGCCCGGCGCCTTCATCTTCGTCGGCAACGGCGACTCGGCCGGCCTGCATCATCCGCGCTACGACTTCAACGACGAGGCGATCGCGTTCGGCGCTTCGTACTGGATCGCCCTGGCGGAAGGCGCGCTCGGCCGATAGAGGACTGACGCGCGCCAGGGCGGGCTCACGGCAGCAGGTCGAGCAAGCGATCGGCGGGCATCGGCCGGTGAAGGTGATAGCCCTGGGCCACGGCGACGCCGAGGCCCCTCAGAGTCTCGAGTTCAGCCGCCGTCTCGACGCCCTCGGCAGCGATCTTGCTGTCGGTCTGCGAAGCAAACGTGATCAGCGCGCTGGCCAGCGCCCGGCGCATCGGATCGGTATCGATCGAGCGTGTCAGGCTGATGTCCAGCTTGATATAATCGGGCGCGATGTTGAGGATGTGGCGCATGCTGGCATAGCCGGATCCGGCATCGTCGATCGCGATGCCGACGCCGCTCGCGCGCAGGGGCGCCAACGCAGCCCGCAGCCCGTCATAATCCTCCACATAGTCATGCTCAGTGATTTCGAGCACGATGCGCTCGGTCGGATAATCGGCAAACAGCGCGGCGAGGTCGCCACGGATGATCGTCTCGGGCGAACTGTTCAGGCTGAGATAGAGGGGATGACGCGCCCATATCGGGCGGAAGGCACGCAGGGCGTTGCGGATCGCCTGGCGTTCGAGCTCCACCCGCAGATGGACCTCGCCGGCCTCCGCGAACCACTGGTCGGGCGGGCGCCGGGGCTCGCCGCCAAAGCGGGCCAATGCCTCCGCGGCGGCGATCTCCATGTCCGGGCAGATGACGACCGGCTGGAACAGCATGGCCGGTTCGCCGGCCTCGAGCGCGCGATGGATCCGGCTCGCCCTTTCGGAAGTGGATTGAACGGCCAGCAGGCTCTCTTCGAGCTGGTAGGCGACGATGTCGGCAAAGATCCGGAAAAACCGCAGATCACGCTCGTTGAGCGAGTGGTCGGGCTCGAAGCTGAAGCAGCAGAAGGTGCCGTAGAGCCGCCCGTCGGCGAGGCGCAGCGGCACGCTGACATGGGCGCCGATGGGAATCGCGTGCGTCGCCGGGATGGCCAGCGCGCCGGGCACGACGGCGGTGTCGGAGATCAACGCCGGAAGCTCTCCGTCAACGACCTTGCGGCAGTAGCCGTCCTGCAGCGACAGCACATCGCCGACCTTGATCGGCGAGCGACCCGTCTTGCTGTCGACATAGCGGAAGATGCGATCCTCGCCGATGAACTCGGAGACGAAGGCGACGTCCATGCCGAGATGCGCGCGCACCGTCTCCAGGGCTCGTTCGATGCAGGCCGAAGAGCCGGGCATGATATCGCGCAGGCCGGATATGGTTTCCGCCCTGCCCTTCTGCTTCGGCTGTTCCGCAATCGACATGCGCCTCACCTGCTTTGCGGAATGACTCGCATGAAATGATGATGGCGGATGAAAGTTTTGGACTCGTAAAGATTGCCTATGCCTGGTCGCGAAAGGCCTTAGAAACTCGCGGGTCCGATGGTTCCGGCCGAACTGATCTTATTCCGGGCGCCCCTCGGTCCAGGTTGGATTGGCATTGAACAAGGGCACCGTAGAAATCGACATCTTGGCACTGCCCTGCTGCACTTCCCGCGAATGCGCGAGATAGATCAGCGTGTCGTTTTCCTTGTCGTAGATGCGATTGACCACCAACGCCTTGAAGATCAGCGAGCGCCGTTCCTTGAAGATCTCCTCGCCATCCTTGTCGAGATCGATGTCGCCGATGGTGATCGGCCCGGTCTGGCGACAGGCGATGGACGAGTTCGACGGATCCTCGAACCAATTGCCCTGCTGCAGGCGGTCGATGATGCCGCGTTCGAAATAGGTGACGTGGCAGGTGACGCCCTCGACGTCGGGATCGCGGATGGCATCGATCTTGATGTCGTTGCCGAGCCAGTCGGTGGAAACCTCGCCCACCTCCTCGGCAGCAGCAGGCACGGCGAGAGCCGAGACGAGCAGAAGACCGGCAAGAGCGGACAAGGAGCGGCGCATGGGACTCGACCTTTCGTGTGAACCGGATGCTCACGAAGTGGTGAGCGTCGGCGCTCCGGTCAATATCCGACCGGACGACGGCCATGCCGCCGGGAACACGATGCCGCGTTTTTTAAGGTCGCGCGAAAGGAAAATTCTAGAACAGATCGACTTCGCCGGCGCTGCCGGGGTCGTAGAGGACCAGCGCATGATTGTGCACGAGCCGGTGCTTCAACGCGCCGAGCCGGACCGAATCCAGCGGCCTGCCGACGTCGAGATGCCAGTCCTCCGGCGTCTCATGAGCCAGAAGCGCGAGGAACTGGGACAGATTTTCCAGAATCTGCGTGGTGTGGTCGATGCTCTGGACGGCCTTGACGAAATTCTCGTCGTGCAGATTTTCCCGGGCGCAGTCGTCGCACACGATGTGATGCATGTCGTCGGTGACCTTCGACAGGACCTTGAGTTCATCCGCGAGTGTCTTGACCAGGTCAGAAAGCGGCGTGATGGTCATAGGTCTTTCCTGCCAGTTCCGTCGAAGGCCTTAGGCCGATTGTAAAAATACTCCCGAACGCCTTACCCAAATCTCAAGATTAGCCGCGAACGGACCAATCGGGCAGCGGTGCGACATCCTGCCGGCTTCATCGCCTAGAAGAGTTCGAGATCGCCGCTGGTGTCCTGGACGACCGGCTTCTTGGCGACCGGCAGCGTCTTCGGCATCGCCGTGCGGTCGAGCAGGATCTGACGCGCGCGACCGCTCGCCGGCCAATATTCGATGCGGCGTCCGCGATCGCCGCCCAGATCGCCACCGACCACCGGAATCCCTTCGTTCTCGAGAAACTCCCGCGCGAACGCAGCGTTCTTCGCGCCGACGTCGGACAGGCCGTCGACGGTGCGCGCGCCGCCGAACAGCTTGGCCTCGAGCGCATGGCGACGGGCGCCGCGCTTGAGCAGACCGTTGATCAGAAGCTCCATGAGATAGAGGCCGTAGCTCTGCGCCCGACCATTGCCGCCGCCGTCTCCCGAACCGGGCAGCAGGAAGTGGTTCATGCCTCCGACCCCCGCATCCGGATCGCGGATGCAAGCGGCCACGCACGAGCCGAGCAGCGTGGTCAGGACGACGTCCTCGCCCTTCTCCACCTTCCACTCTCCCTGGATCACGGTGATGCGGCGACGCGAAGCTTGTGCATTCATTACTGAAGCTTTCCGACCACGGCTTCCATGGTCTTCTGGAGGACGGGCACGCTGATCGGCTTGACCAGGAAGTTGTTGACCCCGAGCGCCGCCGCCTTCTGCACCAGCGTCCTGTCGCCCTTGCCCGTCAGAATGATGAACGGCACCTTCTTGGTCGGTCCGTAGGAGCGGATCGCCTTCAGAAGCTGCAGCCCGTCGAGCTTCGGCATGTTGAAGTCCGAAATGATGACGTGGCAGGGCGCCGTCATCATCGTCTTTAGCGCCTCCTCACCGTCGACGGCGAAGACCACGTTCTCGATGCCGACCTGCTGCAGCGCGTCGCGGATGAGCATCCGGCTGGTGCGCTGATCGTCCACGATCATCACTTTCAGTTGTTGCTTGAAGCTCATTGTCCTCGTCCTTTTCGAACCTCAGGAAGCTCCCCCGCCCGGGTGGCTTGCCCAAGTTTTGCCGACGCTGGCTCGATCGATCCCTTCTCCATCGATCGCAAACTCACGCGTTCGCTATCCCTCCGTGTCGCCGTGACCACCGCATGTCTTGTTCTTCCTATTTGCACCAACCGG
The DNA here is from genome assembly GCF_036541425.1 of Consotaella aegiceratis. NCBI lineage: Bacteria > Pseudomonadati > Pseudomonadota > Alphaproteobacteria > Hyphomicrobiales > Aurantimonadaceae > Consotaella > Consotaella aegiceratis. Next base: position 5,205 of record NZ_JAZHFT010000013.1, on the reverse strand, counting down.
GTTAACGAACCGCTCTCCTGCCAGGTATTTTCAAATATTCTCATGTGATTAGAGGACAAAACAATTCGGCTTACATACAAGTTTTCGGCATTTATTCTGTTCGGTGATTCATTCGAACACCGCCTTGGCGATCCGATCGAGCGGCACGCGCCGCTCGGCGGCACCGATTTCGAAGGCCACGCGCGGCATGCCATAGACCAGCGAGGTCGCTTCGTCCTGTGCCAAGGTCCGAGCGCCGCTCTCGCGCATCTCCAACAGCCCCGTCGCGCCGTCGCGCCCCATGCCGGTCAGAATTACGCCCATGGCCCGACCGTCGAAATTGCGGGCGATGGAGGAAAACAGCACGTCGACCGACGGTCGATGTCCCTGCACCAGGGCATCGTCGGACAGGACGCAGCGCAGGCCGCCAGCCTTGCGGATCGTCAGATGCATGCCGCCGGGCGCCAGATAGATGTGGCCCTTCCGGATGATATCGCCGTTTTCCGCCTCCTTGACCCGGGCCCGGCAGATCCGATCGAGGCGCTGCGAAAACGAGCCGGTGAAGGCCGCCGGCAAATGCTGGACGATCAGGGTCGGCGGACAGTCTTCCGGAAAGTCCGCCAGGACGGCGATCAAAGCCTCGACGCCCCCCGTCGACGAGCCGATGCCGATGAGTTCGGGCCAGCCCGCGTGACGATCGTGCGGTGCCGCGCCTCCCGCAGGCGCCTGCACTTGCGGTGGCTTGCGCCGCGCCACCATCATCGGCTTGGCCTTCGCCGCCTCCTTGATGAGGGCCGGAAGCGCGCCGAACGTGTTGCCTTGCAGGCCGCTCGGCTTGGCAATGCAGTCGAAGGCGCCGATCTCCAGCGCCTCCAGGGTGGCCGCCGCGCCGGGCGCCGTCTGGTTGGACACCATGATCACCGGCGTCGGCCGAAGACGCATGATCTTCTCGAGAAACTCCAGCCCGCTCATGTTCGGCATTTCGACGTCAAGCGTCACGACGTCGGGGTCGAGCGCCTTCATCTTCTGACGGGCATCATAGGGGTCGGAGGCCTCGCCGATGACCTCGATATCCGAAAAGGCCGCCAGGGAGTGCTTCAGAAGAGCTCGCATGGTCGCGGAATCATCGACGACGAGCACCCGCACGGCTGTCATTTGCCGTCTCCCGCACCGCCTTTCCGGTAGGCCGTGGTGCCGGCATAGCTGAGATGCGTCGTCGCGGGACCGGTCAGGCGTTCCGAGTGGCCCATGTAGAACCAGCCGCCGGGCTGCAGGTAGTTGCAGAAGCGTTCCCAGATGCGTTCGCGCGTGGGTTGGTCGAAATAGATAGTGACGTTGCGGCAGAAGATCGCGTTGAACTTGCCCTTCATCGGCCAATTGCCGATCAGATTCAGTTCTCGGAAGGAGATAAGCTCGCGCATCTCATCGGCGACCTGGAACGACATGGCGTTGGTATCGGGATCGCGCACGGGCGAGAACCAGCGGCGCCGCAGGTCTTGGGGCACCGCCTCCAGCGTCTGCGCGTCGTAGATGCCGGCGCGGCCGAAAGCGACGACGTTGGGATCTATGTCGGAGGCCAGCACGCGAACGTCGTAGGCCGGCGCGTCGGGCATCAGCGACAGGATGGTGAGCGCGATGGAATAGGGCTCGTGGCCGTTGGAGCAGCCCGCCGACCAGATCCGCACGCGCCCGCCTCGCTTGACGTCGGCGAGAAGCGGCGGCAGCAACTGGGTCTTCAGATGCTCGAAGTGATGATTTTCGCGGAAGAAGTGGGTGACGTTGGTGGTCAGCGCCGCCAGCATGGTCATCCGCTCGCTGGCGCCCTCGGCACCGGCGACGTAGCTGCAATAGTCCTTGAAGCTGGACAGGCCCAGCGCGCGCAGCCGTTTGGCCAGACGCGAGTAGACGAGCGTCGTCTTCGATGGAGACAGCGCGATGCCCGCGTCCTCATAGAGAAGCCGGGCGATGGCCGAGAAATCGGCCTCGGTCATGACGAATTCGCCCGAACCGCCCTGAATTTCCGAATTTTGAGCCTCACGCATCGGATTTGCCATAGACGTGCCTTCGATACACCGAACTCAACGCGACGCCGAAAGTGTTTTCGTCGCGACCAATTGCTGAAGACTTGCGGATCGATGCCCGCAGACGATCGCCCGGCGGCAAGGCGCCGGCGCCACTATCCGCTCAAGCGGCAAGGTCCACCTTCTGGGGCAGGATGTTGTCAACGGCGATCAGAGAGATCATCCGCCCCTCGACAGCCATGACGCCGCGCACGAAGGTGCGTGCCAGATCCGATGCCAGGTCCGGCGTCGGCTGCAGGATATCCTCGGTCACGCTCAGAATGTCGGACACGGCATCGACCAGGAGGCCGACCATCTGCTGTCCGACGCGCACCACGATGATGACCGAACGCGCCGTCGGATCGATGGCGCCGAAGCCGAGGCGGGCCGCGAGATCGACGATCGGCAGCACCGTGCCGCGCAGATTGATCACGCCGGTCACGTAGTGCGGCGCGTGCGGCAGCGGGGTGGCGGCCGCGTAGCCGCGGATTTCACGCACGGACTGGATGTCGACGCAAAACTCCTGCTCGCCGATGCAGAAGGCGATCAGTTCCTGCGCGCCGACACTCTCCGATTTGATCTCGTCACTCATCCAGTCACTCCGCGGCCAGGCCGAAATAGTTCTGCTCGAAGCGCGAAGTGGCGGCGACCACGTCGACATCGAGGATCAGAGCGACCCGGCCGTCGCCCAGCACCGTCGCTGCGGCGACGCCCGGCACCCGGCCGTAGTTCGCTTCCAAGCTCTTGATGACGACCTGCCGCTGCCCCTGGATACCGTCCACCAGAAGGGCAGAACGCGTGCCGTTTTCGGCCTCGACGAGGATCGCGACGCCCGACAGGGCATCGGTCGGATCGCTGCGGTAGCCGAGCTGGCGGGCGACGTCGATGAGAGGGAGGAAGCTGTCGCGGACTTCGATCAGGCGCTGGTCGTTGCCGAAGCCTTTCACCTCGCTGTCCTTGGGCTGCAAGGTCTCGATGATCGCCGTCAGAGGCACCACCAGGGTCTGGTCGCCGGCCGTGACGATCATGCCGTCGAGCACCGCGAGCGTCAGCGGCAGGCTCATGGTGAAGATCGAGCCTTCGCCGGGCTTGGAGGTGATCGAGACACGACCACCGAGAGCCTGGATCGAGCGCTTGACCACGTCCATGCCGACGCCGCGGCCGGAGAGCTCGGAAACCTCCTCCTTGGTCGAGAAGCCCGGCATGAAGATCAGGTTGTCGATCTCGTCGTCGCTGAGATTGGCCTCGGCCGGGATGAGACCCTTGTTGATCGCGATATTGCGCACCACCGGACGATTGATGCCGGCGCCGTCGTCGCTGATCTCGATGACGATGCGGCCCGAACGATGCATGGCCGCGACGTGGACCGTGCCTTCCTCGGACTTGCCGGCGGCGGCCCGCTTTTCCGGGCTTTCGATGCCGTGGTCGATGGCATTGCGGATCATGTGGGTGAGCGGATCCGACAGGCGTTCGATGACCGTCTTGTCGACCTCGGTCCACTCACCTTCGGTGACCAGCTTCACCGATTTTCCGGTCACGTCGGCGACTTCGCGCACCAGACGCGGCAGCTTCTGGAACACCGACTTCACCGGCTGCGCGCGGATCGCCATGACGCTGTCCTGGATCTCGCGCGTCAGCTGCTCGAGCTCGTCGAGGCCGACGGCGACTTCCGAGGCGCGCGCGAGGCCCGCCTGCATGACGCGCTGCGACAGCATCACCTGATGGATCACCAGCTCGCCCACGAGATCGATCATGCGGTCGACGCGCTCGAGGTCGACGCGAATGGTGGCCGTCGGCGAGGACTGGCCAGCGGCCTTTTCGGCGGGTTCAGCAGCCTTGGGGGCCGCCTTCTTCGGTTCCGATTTCTTGGCCTCGACCTTTGCAGGCTCGGGCTTCTCGGCCTTGGCGGAAGTGGCTTCCGGGGCCGCCGCCGGGGCGGCTTCGGTCTCGGCCTCGGCCTCCGGCTCGCTCGACTGCATGCGGGCCAGGAGTGCCGCGATCTCCGGATCCTCGGCCTCGATCTCCTCTTCGCCGCCTTCGCTTTCGACGCGCTCGATGGTCAGATCGCAGTCGAATTCGGCGAAGTCGAAAATCTCGCGGATCGCGTCCTCGTCGGCTTCCGTGACGAGATCGATGGTCCACGACAGATAGCTGCCTTCGGCCTCGAGCTCGGCAAGCGGCGGCAACTCGCTGCTGTCGCAGGTGACGGTGCCCTCGCCCAGCGCCAGGCATTCGCGCAGCAGCCGCGTCGAGTCGTTGCCCTTGCCGTAGAGATCGGCTCGCGGCTTGTAGGTGATGCGATAGCGGTTGCCGTCGCCCATCAGATCGTCGAGATCGACGGATACGGGCGTGAAATCCAGGCCGTCCATACCGTCGTCATAGGCATCGGCGGAAACGATCTTGTTTTCTTCGTCGTCCTCGCCGCCGGCCTCGTCGGGGCTTTCGCCCCTCGCCTGAGCCACGAGGGCCTTCAGCTCGCCGACCAGGGCGCTGATGCGTTCGGCATCGGCGACGCCGCCGTCGCGCGATACCGTGACCAGATCCGCCAGCACGTCGCTCGCACGCAGAAGCACCCGCACCACGTCGAGCGTCGGCGCCAAATTGTCCGAGCGCACCTCGTCCAGCGTGGTCTCGAAGATGTGCGCGAAGTGGACCAGTTCATCGAGGTTGAAGGCCCCGGCGCCGCCCTTGATGGAATGGACGGCACGGAACACCGCGTTGATGGTATCCGCATCGGCCTCGTCGTTTTCCATCGCGAGCAAGCCGGCCTCGAGTTCGCCCAACTGTTCGGTGCATTCCTCGAAGAACGTCGCGCGGATCTCTTCCATTGCGTCCATGGTCTTTTCCCTCAGTCCCCCTCTGCTGCCTTCGATACGCGCTCGCAGTCAGAGATAGCCCTATCGCATTCCAGCCTTGTCCGGAGCCGTACAGGGCCTACAGGCTCGGCTTTGCGTCGCTCAGGCTGCGACGCGGTTGATGGCGGTGACGAGTTTGACGGGATCGAAGGGCTTGACGATCCATCCCGTTGCGCCGGCGCGACGTGCGCGGGCCTTTTTCTCGGCATCGCTCTCGGTGGTCAGCACCAGGATCGGGATCGCCCGCTTGGAGCGATCGGCGCGCACCTCCTCGATGAAGGTCAGCCCGTCCATGCGCGGCATGTTCACGT
>NZ_JAZHFT010000129.1:0-1293 GCF_036541425.1 Consotaella aegiceratis | reverse complement strand
TCAGACGTTGTGCAAGGCTCGGCAAGCGCCAAGGTCATGCGGCTTCGCTCTTGAGTGTTGGACTCGTTTCGTTCCGTTTGCCGAATGCGCTGCGGCGTTGTTCGGCAGCGATCGTAGTCAGGAAGGCTGCGGCGGCCATGACCAGGCTCATGTGGCGGTGCCAGCCATGCCAGGACCGCGCCTCGCAATGGTCGAGGCCGAGATCGTCCTTGGCTCGAAGGAAGCACTCCTCGATGGTCCAGCGCAGTCCCGCCGCAGCGGCGAGTTCGGCCAATGTCGTTTCGCTCGGGGCATGGGCAAAGTAGTAGGCGATGGCGTCAGGATCGCGCTGGCTCCTGCGGGCCAGCAGCCAACGGGCAAAGCCTTCTTGCGCGCCTCCCTTCAGCGGCAGGCGTACCCAGTCGTAAAGCCGGGATCCCTTTGCGCCTTCACCAGCCGACCGCGACTGCCAAGCTTGCGCCTCAAGCTCGCCGATGAGCGTCGCCGGATCGGTCTGGACGAACTGCCACTCGTCGATGAAGCGCAGCACCTGATTGGAGCGCACCGCCAGCACATAAGGCTGGCCGCGGCCCTCCAGCATGGTTCGGAACTTGTAGTCGGAGCCATAGAGCGCATCGGCCAGCACGAAGGCGCAAGGAACGCCCTCATCGAGGATCCTCGCGACCATCTCGCGCGCCATCGCCGGCTTGGTGGCGAAGGTCACCTCATCGGGAACAGAGGCCTTCACTCGCCGCTCGCGATCCTCTGCCCAGCCCTTCGGCAGATAGAGACGCCGATCGACGAGCGCATGGCCGAAGCGGCTGGCATAGCCGGCGAACACGCCGACCTGGCAGTTCTCGACCCGACCGGCCGTGCCGGAATACTGCCGCGCCACGCCGACCGAGTGCGTGCCCTTCTTCAGGAACCCGGTCTCGTCGATCACCAGAACGCCATCGGCATCGCCGAGCGCCTCGACGACATAGCGCCGGACCAAATCGTTCAGCCGGTCCGCCGACCAGGACGAGCGCCCCAGCAGCGACTGGATACGGAACGGCCGCTCAAGCCCCGCTTCCTCCGCCAGCATCCAGCCGGTCTTGCGCTCAGCCCTCGACAGAAGTCCGTCGATGAACACCGCCGCCGTCTCGCGCTGCTCCACCCGCTTGAAGGCCGGCGCGACATGCCGCTTCAGTTCCTCCAACGCCCGCCGCCAATCAATCAGCGTCCCTGTCCATTCCGCGACAGACATTATGACCACTCCCTGCCAAACTAACCAAACCGGCAGAGAATCATCATTCAAATAAATATGCAACTGTA
>NZ_JAZHFT010000128.1:0-1312 GCF_036541425.1 Consotaella aegiceratis | reverse complement strand
GATTCGCTGAATCCATGGCGGCATGGAGCGGTCTGATTTGCAGCGGCTTTCGAAGGACGAGTTGATCGATCTGGTGCTGCGGTTGCAGCGGCCGGGGAAGACGTCGCGGACGTCGTCGAAGCCGCCATCGACGGATCGCAAGGAACGGCGTGAGAGGTCCAAGCCGGGCGGCGCGAAGCCCGGTCACGAAGGCAAGGCGCGGGTGATGAGCGATCGCTTTGATCGTCTCTTTGAGCATCGGCCTTGCGAATGCCCGTGCTGTCGGGCTGCTCTTTCGGAGGCTTTGTCCGCCGAGACTGCGAGCGAACACGAGACGGTCGATCTCGCCGAGGCTCATCCCATCGTCGAGCGGCACCGGCGGTTGTCGGTCGTCTGCCCAGCCTGCGGCGCTCGCGTCACAGCGCCGATGCCGGGAACCGTCAAGGGCACGCCGTTCGGACCGCGCCTGCATGCGGTGGCGACCTATCTGAAGACCTTCCAGGGGTTGTCCTACGAGCGGCTTCAGCGGGCTTTGGCCGATCTCTTCGGGCTGTCGATCAGCCAAGGTGGCTTGATGAACATGCTGCGCCGTGCGCAGACAAGCTTCGTGCCGGGACGCGACGACGCCATCGCGGCCCTGCGGCAAGCCCGTGTCGTGGCATCCGACGAAACCGGCGTCAGGATCGAGGGCTCGAACGCCTATCAATGGGTGTTCCGCTCTGCCGACGCGGTTGTCCATCGCGCTGCCATGACGCGCGGAGCAATCGTCATTGGCGAGACCATGGACGGGCATCGGCCGAAAGTGTGGTGCTCGGATCGCTACTCGGCCCAGCAGGGCCATGCGGATGCCGGGCAGGCGTGCTTGGCTCATCTCGCCCGCGACGTCGCCTATGCCGAGGAGGCGAGCGAACACGATTTGCCGTTTCGGCTGCGGCTTTGGTTGAACCGAGCCTTCGCGCTGGCCGGAACGATCACGACGATGGCCGCCTCGACCATCGCCGCCAAGCGCCGGGCACTCGAGCGAAGTCTCGACGACATCCTGGCGGCTTCGACGAATTGTCCCTTTGCCCGCGACATTCAGCACAAATTCCGCCGCGCCAGAAATCAGCTTCTCACCTTCGCCGACTGGCCTGGAGCGCTCGAGGCGACCAACAATGCCTGCGAACGCGCGCTCCGACCCGCTGTCATCCAGCGCAAGGTCACCAATGGATATCGCGCCCTCTGGGCCGCCCAAGGAGAGGCCGACATCCGCACCGTCGTCGATACCGCTCGACTGCGAAACGGCGCCAACCCTTTCCAGACCATCCGTCACACCCTCAGCGCCTGAACGCGC
>NZ_JAZHFT010000127.1:0-1335 GCF_036541425.1 Consotaella aegiceratis | reverse complement strand
TGCGAAAGCTCGCCCTCAACATGCTCAAGCGCGCCAGGCCTTCAATCTCCATCCGTCGCAAGCGAAAGCGATCCGGATGGTCCAACGACTTCGCTCGTTCCATCCTCGGCCAAATGCGATAGCCCTGCTATGCGCAGGATGCCTGCTTGACCGTTCGACCGGCCGGTGTGTAGACCGGCGAACGGTCCGATTGTTGCGTGGATGGAACGTGTACGCCCTAGAAGAGATGCAACTGAAACTCGCCGATCTCGTCGACATCGCACTGGCTGGCGGCCATGAGGTGATGACCGTCTACAAGGAGGGCGGCACGGTCGAGGATAAGGCAGACGGCTCGCCGGTGACCGAAGCCGACGTCCGCTGCGAGGCTGTCATTCTCAAAGGACTGGAGGGCCTGGCGCCGGGGGTGCCGGTGGTTGCAGAAGAGGCGGCCTCGGCTGGCCGCGTCCCGCAGACATGCGAGCGGTTTTTCCTGGTCGACCCGCTCGACGGCACCAAGGAATTCATCAACCGCAACGGCGAATTTACGGTGAACATCGCCCTCGTCGAGGCGGGAGTGCCCGTGGCGGGCATCGTCTACGCGCCGGCGCTTGGGCTCCTCTATCTGGGATCCCGGGCCGGCGGCGCCTTCAAGGCGGAGGTCGCCGCCGACGGCAGGCTTGGGCCGAAGCAGCCGATCGCGGTGCGCCCAACGCCGGAGCGTATTGTTGCGGTCGGCAGCCGCAACCACGGCTCGGCTGAAACGGCCGAATGGCTGCGGCGCTTCGATGTCGAGCGGTTCGCCAGTCGCGGCTCGTCGTTGAAATTCTGCCTGGTCGCCGAAGGCGAAGCCGACGTCTATCCGCGCCTGGGGCGAACCATGGAATGGGATACGGCGGCGGGCGATGCGGTGTTGAGGGCCGCTGGCGGGACGGTGACCACGCTGGGCGGCGCGCCGCTCGCCTATGGCAAGCGTGATCAGGTCGGCGACAGCGATTTCGCCAATCCTTGGTTCGTCGCCTGGGGGGATCCGGACCTCAGCACCCAGGCGGTACCCTCCACGGGACCTCGGCGGTCGTAATATTGCCGAATGCCCATGTTTCGCCCAAAGCTCGTTTAAAGTTGCAGTCGCCGTCGAATGTTGCCGTCGTGGCCTTTAGCGGATTTTGATTTCGACGCCGTTTCTGGATCGGATGCGGATGGTTTGTGAGAGGGAAGGAATGGCGGAGGCTGGTTCGACGACGCACCTTGATCGATTGGAGGCGGAGGCGATCCACATCATGCGGGAGGTTGCGGCGGAGTTCCGCAACCCGGTGATGCTGTATTCGATCGGCAAGGATTCGTCGGTGATGCTGCACT
>NZ_JAZHFT010000126.1:0-1392 GCF_036541425.1 Consotaella aegiceratis | reverse complement strand
CCTTCGTTCGTCAAGTCCCTCTGAATGATTATCTCGTCGCCGGGGTCATGCTTCTGTCCGTGGTCAGCACGAAGACTGCCACACTATGCCATCAGATCAACAAGCCGACAGGTCAATCTAAGAAGCGTGCTTCGCCGAAGCGGTCACAGCACTACACACGACCTTGCCGAGCCTGCGTCCCAGCGACGGGACCTCATCAGATGCAAGCCTTGTGCTTGCCTGCATCAATCACATATCTCTCCTCATGCCGACATAGGGTTTACGCTCCAGCGAAAGTCCGTCGCATCTACCCACATGCGGTGAAGAACGACACCGAGTTTGCGTGCAAGGGCAACCTTTGCGCGCTTCATCCCTCGACGCTTGGCCACATCGAGCGCCCAGCGCTTCAGACTGGAAAAGCGCGTCGCCCGCGTCAGCATGATGTGCGCGGCTTCGAACAATGCGGTTCTCACCATCGCGTCGCCGACCTTGCTCACCCCGCCATCGCGATCGGTTTCGCCGGATTGATATTTCTTTGGCGTCAATCCGAGATAGGCACCCACCGTGCCGGACTTTACGAACCGGGCAGGATCATCAATCGTGGAACGGTAGGTCAACGCAACCAAGGCACCGACACCCGGCGCACTCATCAGCCGCTGGCAAACCTTGTCGGCGCGGGCGATCTTCAGCATCTCGCGGTGCAGCTTCGTAAATTCGCTCCACAGCGCTGCTCGTGCCGTCAGCATCGTGTCGATTACCATCGATAATGTCGCATGCCCTTCAATCAGTTCACGGATGCGCGCCTCAAAACGCCCTCGGCTGACTTCGCCGACCTTTAATCCATAGCCGCGCAGGATACCTCGGATGCTGAGTTCGACGTCGAGCAGCTTGGATTGCAGAAGCTTGCGGCCGACCAGGAGAGCCCGAGTGTCCTGGGCTGGCGACGATTTGGCGTGGACCGGACGATACAAACCCATGCGGAGCAGTTGCGCGATCCCTCGCGCATCCTTGCGGTCGGTCTTCACCGTCATCGCCGAAAGCGCCGCATTCACATGCCGTGTTTCCAGCAAAACCACTTCATGACCAGCGGCAACGAGAGCCGCATGTAGCCATTGGGACAACGGCCCGGCTTCAAGGCCGATGCGCTCTACTTGAATATCCAGTTGAGCAAAATACCCAACCAGACATTCTGGCTCGCTGCCCACCTTGACCTCGCGAACCAATTTGCCTGTCGTGTCCACCACGCAAACGCTGCTCTCTTTCAGCGAGACGTCGATTCCTGCATAATATTCCATGGCTGTTCCTCTCATGATGCTTGAGGCCGATCGATCGGACCTCGTTTCCAAACATCATCATTCTGAGGGACAGCCACCAAACTGGCTAATCGTGAGGCGCCGGCCCATTACGGCATCT
>NZ_JAZHFT010000125.1:0-1409 GCF_036541425.1 Consotaella aegiceratis | reverse complement strand
GCAGCACGAGCAGACGCCTGTAACCGAAGCGACGCCGCTCACGGGCAAGTGCGATCATCCGCTCCCGAACGTCCCAATCATCGGGTCGGGTCGATTGGTATCTTATTGTCATGCGGCAACAGCCGATCACGCTCAAGTCCCGTGACGGGGCGGCATTGCAGCAGCCAGCTAGGGGTTGTAACCAAGGTCGCTCAGTTCCTCCCAGAACATCTTGTTACCATCCCCCGCCTCAATCAGCAGCTGGCTGTCGGCGTTGTTATACTTCTCGTGTAGGTGCGCGATGTTTTTGGCGTGGCTTTCCAGGCGCGTGTTCTTGTCCTTCCGATGAGGCAGCGCTAGCATGACGGCATCTGGCGAAAAGACAAACCTGTGTCCGGATAGCTTCAGGGCAAGGCCGAGGTCGATGTCCTCGACGCCCCAGCTCGTGTACCACTCGTCATACCCCCCCACCTGTCGCACGCTTTCTGTCGGCATTGAAACGTTGCCCCAGAACAACCCCCATGTGGTCGAGAGGCCCGTTATGTTGTCCTTGCATGCTCGAAACAGCCGCTCTCGCACATCGGCGAGTTTTTGCACCGTCGAGGCATACGCAATGATCTCATCTGCGCTACGGTCCGCATAGTCTGCCAATAGAGGATCCAGTTCGCTGAAAGCCGTATTGCCGTAACTGTGGCCTATCACCGCCGTCTTCGACGCGCTGGAGCGATGAACGGCGAGATGCGATTTCACCAGCACGCTGGAGGCGATGTTGCCGGAATCGAGGAAGATGCAGTACTCGCCCTCGGCCAGCCTGATGCCCATGTTTCGCGCCCGCGCCACGTGGTACCCATGGTCCGGATAGTAAGTATACTTAAGATTCAGCCCTCTATACTTGCTCCTTAGAACCTCGAATGTGTCGTCCGACGATCCGTCATCGCAGACGATAACCTCGAATGGTTCGGTGTTTTCTTCCTGAAGAAGTAGAGAATCAAGAGATTTTGAGGTAAGATCCCTACGGTTGTAGGTTGGGATTATTACCGTGGCCGCGTACGACTTTGATCCGGTGTAACTCAACTCAGCGCTCCTATGATTTCGTACACCAACAATCACGGGACTGGCAGTGTCCCGCTTCCCAGAGTCGGGTTTCTTGTCAATCGTCACGCCATTGTTCGAATGCGGGTTTCGGCCGAAAGGTAGGGCGTCTCGTCGTTGGCGAAACGCAGTACCACAACGTAGCATAATCCGGTCAACAGTAGGTCTTAGTTTCGGATGAAGCTGGACGGTTCTTCTGTAACGGGCCGTCCTGGGTCAACCCCAATTTCCCTACATCCTGTCGCCGAGGTCATGCTTCTGTCCGCAGTCGCTGAAAGGCGCTGCATGATGGAGTGGGAATGGGACCAGCCGATCGATCTAAAAAGCGCAGTCACCTG
>NZ_JAZHFT010000124.1:0-1413 GCF_036541425.1 Consotaella aegiceratis | reverse complement strand
CTGGGTCAACCCCAATTTCCCTACATCCTGTCGCCGAGGTCATGCTTCTGTCCGCAGTCGCTGAAAGGCGCTGCATGATGGAGTGGGAATGGGACCAGCCGATCGATCTAAAAAGCGCAGTCACCTGATCGGGCTGCGGAACCGTCCTCGATCTGGCCGATCCACCGTCCCGGCGACGGGACTTCGGCTTCGAACCGCCGTGATGAAGGCAGTCCAAAATCTCCTTCTGTTCGAGGCGTCAGATCGTGACCGGGACGCTGATTTCCTTCTTCGCGATGAACGTGGCGCCGTCGCGAAGCATCGCGTGCATGACGACAGCCAGTTTTCTGGCCAGGGCGACCTTTGCCTTCTTCATTCCGGCTCGCTTTGCCAAGGCGCAAGCCCACATCTTCAGATCATTGGCCTTCGCCGACCGCATCATCATGACGTTTGCTGCCTCGAACAGCGCGGTTCTGACGGTGGCATCGCCGCACTTGGAAATCCGCCCGGAATAATCCGTCTCTCCGGATTGATATTTTCTTGGCGTCAAGCCGAAGTGCGCGCCGACACGACGGGACGAGCAGAAGCGGTCCACCTGATCAATGGCAGCAACAAAGGTCAACGAGGTCAGGGCGCCGACGCCGGGGATCGACATTAGTTGGCGCGCACGGGCTTCAGATCGGGCCATGGCAATGGCCTTCCTGTCCAATTTTCGGAACTCGTCCAGAAGAACAGAACGGCAAGTCAGCAAGGAGCCTACAATCAGCAGGAGCGTTTCGTGGCCCTCGCACAGCTCAAGGATCCTGCTTTTGAAGCCGGAGCGCGGAACGGAGCCGACTTTCAGGCCAAAGCCTCGCAGGATGCCCCGCAAACTCATTTCGATGTCGTGCAGCTTCGACTGCAACAATTTGCGTGCGGTCAGTAAGGCTCGTACTTCCTGTGATGGAAGCGATTTGCAGTGGACCGGGCGATACCACCCAAGGCGCATCAGTTGCGCAATGCCACGAGCATCCTTCTTGTCGGTCTTGACGGGCATGATCTTGAAAGCGGTGCGGACGTGCCGTGTCTCGATGAGCTCGCAAGCCAATCCCGCCTGACTCATGCCGGCGAACAGCCACTGCGACAGAGGCCCGGCCTCGAGTCCGACGCGCTCCAATGCATGATCGAACGCCTGGAACCATCTGACTATGGCATCAGGATCGCTGGTAACCTGGCCCTCCCGGATAATTTTGCCTGATGCGTCCGTAATACATACGCTGGCGCTTTCCAAAGATACGTCGATCCCGGCATAGTACTTCATGGTCGTCTCGCACTGGGTCTGGCGCGGAGCCTATTCCGACGCCGTGGTTGATCACACCATCACTTTGCGGGGCGACCAGCGGACATCAAGCTCATGATGTCCGCTACGGCAGGCCCGTTACCCCATCTAAAAAC
>NZ_JAZHFT010000123.1:0-1421 GCF_036541425.1 Consotaella aegiceratis | reverse complement strand
CAGGTGACTGCGCTTTTTAGATCGATCGGCTGGTCCCATTCCCACTCCATCATGCAGCGCCTTTCAGCGACTGCGGACAGAAGCATGACCTCGGCGACAGGATGTAGGGAAATTGGGGTTGACCCAGGACGGCCCGTTACAGAAGAACTGTCCAGCCTTTTCATTCGGTATTTACTTGCAAATACGAGGTGATATTTGCAGTCCCACGTCGAGTGGGATAGATGGTTATTGTCCACTATGACCTCCGTTCTTGCCCACTTCGTGGCTCAAGCACGGAGGTTTCTTTTATACGGTGTCGAACCCATCTGCTCCTCCACCAGAGGTGGAGGTTTTTTTCGATGAAAAAAAAGGGCCCCGCCAGCCTCTCGGCCAGCGGGGCGCTCGTGTCTGGGATTGAGCGTCACTCATCCCTGGGCCGATCAGACCCGAAGCGTCGTCGATAGCCCCTCAATTCGCCCCGAAGGACGCCAGCTGGATTCAGTCGCTTATCGCATTGCGAGATGCTAATGCCGGCGTCAGGGAACGATAGCTTTTGCCGCGATCACAGCCTCGCTCACCACGTCGGCAGACGCCAGCACCGTGTCGACGGCAGTGTCCGAAAAACGAGCTGTCCCGTGGATCACATTGCTTGCGCCGCGAGCGATCATGGAGACGACACGCTCACCCGCATTTTGCCAGGGCTGTTCCGAAGACCGCGTTAGCGGCAGAGACGGAGCCAAATTGTATCCCGGAACGCCTTCGCGAACTCGTCGAGGGTAGTTCTCGCCAGCGACGTCAAGAAGCTGATCGTTCGACTCGCATTCCGGCAAGCAGGCATCTGCCAATTGCACGTCGCTTGGAACGAAAGTCTCTGCAAGGCGTGCGTTCGCGCCTTTGATCGCATGCAAGGGAGCCTTAGGGCGAGGCGATGGAAGCGGGACGAGCAAAATTGGTTCAACAACCTCGGCCGCGGCACTGTTGAGTTCATGAGGTCCATCGGGAACGACCCTTCGTGCCGATGGCTGCTGGCTAGTGCTAACGGCAGGTTCGGGTGATAGCGTCGGAAAAGCCAAGACCACGATCATCGAAGACAGCAACTGAACAAATAAACGCGAGGGAATCTGTCGAACGTGCCAAGCTAACGACGCAGTCAATCTCTGCACTGCAGATTCTCCTAATCACTAAACCGTCCGATGGGTCGAACATCGATGTGGCCGATTTCAGACGGCCATCCCGCATCATTTTGGCAATTTGTTGCGAAACATTGCAGCCAGCGTCCGATGTTGCGCGACTAAGTGTCCGATTCAAAACTAAGCAGATGAATTAGCGAGCCTTGCGACGCGGCGAGCGAGGAGTTGGACCGAGGCGAGGAACAGCCATGCATTGGCAGATGCGATGGTCTGCTCGAAGTCCTTGGCAAGCCGTCGATTGCGATTGAGCCA
>NZ_JAZHFT010000122.1:0-1441 GCF_036541425.1 Consotaella aegiceratis | reverse complement strand
ACAGATGGGGTGATTGGGGTCTGCGCCGCAGGGTGGCTGCTCCCTTCAGGATGTTGGAACGTGGTCCGTGTTGATCGGCCACAGGCATCGAGAGGAAGCAGCCATGAAGCACTATGCCGGACGTGGACGTATCGCTGGAAGAGAGAGCGATTTGCGTGGTCGACGAGAACGGGCGGATGGTGAGGGAGCTCCGGGCGATCAGCGAACCGGCTGCGCTGATCGCAGCGCTTGATGGGATCGGCCTGCCTCTGGAGCGGATCGGGTTGGAGGCCTGCTCGCTGACGGCTTGGCTGCACGACGGGCTGCGCGAAGCAGGCCTGCCGGCGATCTGCATCGAGACGCGCCAGGCGAACGCGGCAATGAAGACCATGCCGAACAAGACAGACAGGAACGATGCACGGGCGCTGGCGCACATCATGCGCACTGGCTGGTTCCGGCAGGTGCATGTGAAGAGCCAACAATGTCGACTGTGGCGCTCGGCTCTGGTGGCGCGCCGGACGGTCCAGGGCGAGATGCGCTCGATAGAGAACGTCGTGCGGGCGATCCTGCGCGAGGCCGGCATCAAGCTCGGCACGCCAAGCCGGGCCGCATTCGCCGTCAAGGTGCGCGAGATGGCGGCGGATGATCCTCTGGTGATGGCGATCGCCGAGCCGTTGCTGACCGTGCTCGCGACGATGTTGAAAGAGTTTACCCGGCTGACGAAGCAGGTCCTTGACATCGCCAAGGGCGAGCCGGTGTGCCGGAAGCTCATGAGCGTTCCTGGCGTCGGGCCGATCACCGCGCTCGCTTTCCGCGCCACGATCGACAGGCCGGAGCGCTTCGGCAAATCGAGGAATGTCGGTGCCCATCTTGGCCTGACACCATCGCGCTATCAATCTGGCGAGACCGACATCCAGGGTCGGGTCAGCCGGTGCGGCGACGAACTCGCCCGAACCGCGCTTTATGAAGCCGCCCATTCGCTGCTGACGCGCGTGAAGAAATGGTCGAGCCTAAAGGCCTGGGGCATGAGCATCGCCAAGCGGCGTGGCATGGCGCGGGCAAGGGTCGCCGTGGCCCGCAAGCTCGCCGTCATCCTGCACCGCATGTGGAGCGACGGCGAAGAATTCCGCTTTGGAAGGCAAATCTCCGCCAAGGCCGGCTCCACCGCCTGACGATCGCAACCGGAAAAGGAAGGGGAGAGCGACAGCAGTCCGGCCCGATAGAGTGAAACCGGATCGTTCCCGTGGGGACGAGGGGCAAGGCGATCTCGTTGAGAGTCTAGAACCGGCCGGCAAAAGCCAGCAAGGTCGTGAAACAGATTGAGACGCTTGGCCTTCCTGACCCCATCATGCGGCGGCTATACGCCGACCGCGAAGAGAAGCGCGTGACCCGCGGGGCGAAATGATCCAGAAATGCCGAAAGGAGCAGCTTGACCTCAACGACCCCAATCAGAGAAGACTCT
>NZ_JAZHFT010000121.1:0-1459 GCF_036541425.1 Consotaella aegiceratis | reverse complement strand
GGCCGTCTGGATCACCATGATCTTGAACATCATCACCGGATCGAATGGCGGGCGGCCGCCTTGCGGACCGCTGGTGTAGCCAAGCGCCGCAACGAGATCGCCTCGGAACATCTCGAAATCGACCGCCCAAGTATGCCTTCCGTGACGCCGATGGCGTGATCCAGGCTCCGGCGCCCAACCACATCATCGAAGGTGGCCTGCCGACCGAAGCGTTGCTAGCGATGATCGCCGTGTCCAAATACGCCGATGGTCTTCCTCTCTATCGGCAGGCTGCCATCTACGCCCGCGATGGCGTCGAGCTCGATCGGTCGATGACAGCGCCGTGGATGGGGCGGCTCGGCTTCGAGCTGGAGCCCCTGGTCGAACATCTGATGCAGAAGATCAGGCAGGGGGAACGGATCTTCGCCGACGAGACGACGCTGCCAACCCTCAATCCCGGAGCCGGCAAGGCCAAGAAGGCCTGGCTCTGGGCCTATGCCCGCGACGATCGGCCGTTCGGCGGCGACAGTCCGCCGATGGTCGTCTACCGCTTCGAAGACAGTCGGGCCGGTGCCTGCGTCGACAAGCATCTCGCTGGCTATCGCGGCATCCTTCAGGTCGATGGCTATGGTGCCTATCAGCATCTGGAGAAACCGGAGCAGGGAGAAAACAGCGCGGTCATGCTGGCCGGTTGCTGGGCGCATGTCCGTCGCAAGTTCTTCGATCTCCACGCCAATGGCGAATCCGAGCTGGCGACCGCCACGGCCGAGCGCATGAAGAGGTTGTGGGCCATCGAGGATGAAGTTCGCGGTCAGCACCCCGACCCTTAGGGCATCGGCCCGCCGACAGGCATCAGCGCCGATCATCGACGAACTGTTCGCACTCTGGGAAAAGGAACTCGGGCGGATCTCGCAGAAATCCAAGCTCGCCGATGTCATTCGCTATGCCCTGTCGCGGCGCCAATCCCTGGAGCGCTTCCTCGAAGACGGCCGCATCGAGATTGACAGCAACATCGTCGAGCGAGCGATCAGGCCCCAGGCCATCACCAGGAAGAACGCACTCTTCGCGGGTTCGGACGGCGGCGGCCGGACTTGGGCGACCATCGCAAGCCTGCTTCAAACCGCCAAAATGAACGACGTCGATCCCTTCGCCTGGCTGAAGCTCACGCTGGAGCGTCTCGCCAACGGCTGGCCAAACAGTCGGATCGAAGAGCTCATGCCCTGGAACTTCCAGGTAGTCTGAACGGCCTCAGTTCAGCGCTTACCGACGAGTTGGGAAGATAGCCGCAAATTCGAAAGGCGTGAGCCAGCCGATCTGGGAGTGCGGGCGCAAGAGCCTGACGGGGTGGAAGGTGGACACCTCGAAAAACCTCGCGTGGCTGGGCGTTTCATGATTCCATCGGTCTCGACGGGATCAGGAGGCATAGATGCGCGGGCAGCCGGGGTTCTGGGATGTTGACGAGCGATATGTCCGGCTGAGC
>NZ_JAZHFT010000120.1:0-1513 GCF_036541425.1 Consotaella aegiceratis | reverse complement strand
CCAGGCTGTGTGGAAACTGATTGGAGGCTCCGGTTAACCGGGGCCTCTTCTGGTTTCAGGCTGTGGCGGTTTGGATGTTGATGGCGCGCAGGATGTTGTAGGCGAGGATCGAGAGGGCCATTTCGGTTCTGGTTCCTTTCAGGTTCCTGGTCAGGAAACGGCCGCCGGCTGTCATTCGCTTGATGGTACCGAAGGGATGTTCGACGGCACATCGCCTGGCTTTCATCATCTCGGGCGTGGCACGGGCATCCATGCGGTTGAGCGCCTCGTCGTCGAGGTGGCGCTTGACGGTGCGCCGCCCCGCGGTGGTACAGGACGGCTTGAGCGCGCAGCCGGAACAGTCCTGTGAGACGTAGGTGACGTTGCGCTTCTTGCGGTGGAGTTGCTTTCGCACGAGGGTGCGACCCGCCGGGCAGGCGAGCGTGTCGGTTGCCGGATCGTAGGCGAAGGCGGTGCGGTCGAACAGCGTGCCGTCACCCTGATTGTTGATCGAGCGCTGCGAGGGCACGCAGGCGACGATGCCGTCGCGCTCGCAGGCGCTGGCATGCTCGCCGTTGTCGAAGCCCTTGTCGGCCACGACCGTCAAGGTGTCGAGGTCGAGGCTCTCTTTCGTGGCGCTGGCCATTGGATGAAGCTGGCGACGGTCGGTCGGCTCGTCGGTGACCTCGTGATGGACGATCAGGCCGGTGTCGGCATCGACGGCGGTCTGCACATTGTAGCAGGGCGGCTTCTGGCCGCTGCCGCCCCGCATCGGACGGGCATCTTCCTCGCCCTCGACGAGCATAGTGCGCTCTTGCGCATCCAGCTTCGCGGCCATCCGGTCCAGTTCGGCGCGTCGGCTGCGCAGGGCGGCGAGCGCCGCCCCAACCGCATCCGGTTCATCGTCGGGTTCGTTCGCGTCGGCCTCGTCCAGCCCGGAAAGGTAGGCGGCGATCCTGCTGTCGAGACGGGCTTGCTCCTCGGCGATCTCCCGGCGGCCGATCACCTTCCCGGGGCTGGCGGCGGCGCGGAACTTCGAGCCGTCCAGCGCCACGAGCCGGGCCGTAAACAGACCGGCATCCCGGCACACGAGCACGAAGGCCCGGCACGCTCCGACGATGGCGGGGCCGTTGTCGCGGCGGAAATCGGCAATTGTCTTGAAATCGGGGGCGAGCCTTCGCATCAGCCACATTGCCTCGACATCGCGCCGGCAGGACCGCTCCAGTCGGCGCGACGAGCGCACCTCGTTGAAATAACCCCAGACATACAGCTTCAGAAGGTCACGCGGATCATAGCCGGGCCGTCCCGTCGATGCCGCAACAGCGCGCACAAAGCCGAGGCCCATCAAATCGAGACCATCCGCAAAAGCGTCGATCACCCGAACCGCGGCGTCCGGCGCCACGTAGTCTTCGATCCGTGACGGCAGAAGCGATACCTGCTCCCGATCCTCGCCGACGATATATCCCATGAAAATGGCCGCCCTGTTCCCAAGGCGGCCATCCTATCTGATTTGCCCGGCTTTCCACACAGCCTG
>NZ_JAZHFT010000012.1:0-133006 GCF_036541425.1 Consotaella aegiceratis | reverse complement strand
CGATCAGGCCGCCATCATCGACGCCTGCTGCCAAGCCTGGAACCGCGCCACCGAAAATCTTGAGCGCATCATCTCGCTCTGCAACTATCCCTGGATCAAGGCGGTCACTTCATAGGCTCAGCGGTATGAGACTTCCGATGGGGGAGAGGGCCGCCGACCTCTTGCTTCGGCTGACATGCTTTGCGGCAGGACTGCTTACGTCGGGGTGTTTTCCGCACCCAAGCCGCGAAAGACGAGCGCGAGGAGCCGCTTGGTTCGCGCTTCGCCCTCAGGGGTCGGTGGCATCTGCATCAGAAGGGCGAGGAGCTGGAGAACGTCCTGCGGATCGGTGCCGGGCCGGATCAGGTCTGAACGCTCGCAAGCCTCCATCAACTGGCGGACCGCGTCGACCATCGGCCAATAGGTTTCCTGGAAGTCCGTCTCCGTCATGGCGGCGCGGACGATCGCCGCGATCCCATGCTTCAGCCTGCCATATTCGGCAAACCGGTCGCACCACATGCCGAAGGCCTCCAGTGGTGCGTGGTCTGCAAGCAATGCGGGAGCCAGTGCCACCAGCGCCTCGATCTGCTTGCGGTAGAGGCCGAGCACCAGAGCCTCGCGTGTCGGAAAATGCCGGTACAGCGTGCCCTGGCCAACGCCTGCCGCCTTCGCGATCGAGTGCAGGGATGCTTGTGGATTGGCGGCCAGCGCCTCGCGGGCGACGTCGAGGATCCGGTCCCGGTTGGCTCGCGCGTCGGCGCGCTTCTCGTTCGTGTCCGCCATAAGTTCCTTGACTAAACGGACAGTTGTCCGTTACGAGTTGTCTTAACCGGATAACTGTCCGATTTTATGGGGAAGGAACTTGCCATGCAATACGTGAAACTGGGTCACACGGGCCTCGACGTCTCCCCGATCTGCATCGGCTGCATGGGATTTGGCGATCCCTCCCGCGGCCATCCAGCATGGTCGCTGGACGAACAGTCCAGCCGGCCGATCATCCGCCACGCCATCGAGACGGGATCAATTTCTTCGATACGGCGAACCTGTATTCGAACGGCGCCAGCGAGGAGATCCTGGGGCGGGCGCTGAAGGACTTCGTCAATCGCGATGCGGTCGTCATCGCCACGAAGCTCAACGCGCCCACGCGCAACGGACCGAATGCGGTCGGCCTGTCGCGCAAGGCGATCATGACGGAGGTTGACCACAGCCTGCGGCGTCTTGGGACCGACTATATCGACCTCTACCAGATCCACCGGCGTGATCAGAGAACGCCCTGGGAAGAGACGTTGGAGGCGCTCCATGACCTCGTGAAGATGGGCAAGGTGCGCTATCTCGGGGCGTCGTCGATGATGGCCTGGGAGTTCAGCAAGACACTTCATCTGCAGAAGGCGAACGGCTGGACGCGCTTCGTGTCGATGCAAGACACCTACAACCTGCTCGCTCGCGAGGAGGAACAAGAGATGCTGCCGCTTTGCGGCGACGAGGGCGTGCAGACCATCGTCTATAGCCCGCTGGCGCGCGGCCGGCTGGCCAGGCCATGGGGCGAAAGCAGCGCCCGCATGCAGGCCGAGCCTGCCGGCCTCGAGCAAAATCCTGCAACGGCGGCTAGCGACCAGGCGATCATCGAGGCGGTGGGCGCGGTCGCGGTGGAGCGCGGCGTCAGCCGGGCGCAGATCGCTCTGGCGTGGCTCTACCGCAATCCGGTCGTTGCCGCGCCGATCGTGGGCGCGCTCAAGACCGGCCACATCGATGACGCTGTCGCGGCGCTTTCGCTCGGTTTGAGCGACGACGAAGCGGCCAGGCTGGAAGCGCCCTACACCCCCCGCCGCGACCATCAGGGCCTGTCCGATCCCACGGTTCTCGCTCGCGCAATCGAGGCCGTGACCGGGTTCCGAGCAGACGCGGCTTGACGGTGTCGAGACGAGTGGTCGACGAACCGCTTGGACGGAGAAGCGCATAGCTGTTCCGTCTCCGTCGATTTCGCGATAAGAGCGGCGGTCCTTAGCGTTCCGTCAGTGAGACCGACCATGACCGCCACGCCCGACGCCGAAAATCAAGCCCGCCTTCTCGCCCAGGCGCTGCCCTTCATGCAGGCCTACGAGAACAAGACGGTGGTGGTAAAATACGGCGGTCACGCCATGGGCAACCCGGCGCTCGGCCAAGCCTTCGCCCGCGATATCGCGCTCTTGAAGCAGTCCGGCGTCAACCCGATCGTCGTCCATGGCGGCGGTCCGCAGATCGGGGCGATGCTGACCTCGCTCGGCATCGAGTCGCGCTTCGAGGGCGGTCTGCGCGTCACCGACAAGCGGACGGTCGAAGTGGTCGAGATGGTGCTTGCCGGCTCGATCAACAAGGAGATCGTCGCTCTCATCAATGCGGAAGGCGAATGGGCGATCGGGCTTTGCGGCAAGGACGGCAACATGGTCTTCGCCGAAAAGGCCAAGAAGACCATCGTCGATCCGGACTCCAACATCGAGCGGGTGCTCGATCTCGGCTTCGTCGGTGAGCCGGTGGAGGTCGACCGTACGTTGCTCGACCTGTTGGCGCGCTCCGAGATGATCCCGGTGATTGCGCCGGTCGCGCCGGGCCGCGACGGCCACACCTACAACATCAACGCCGATACCTTTGCCGGCGCCATAGCGGGGGCCTTGGCCGCCGCGCGGCTTCTGTTCCTCACCGACGTGCCGGGCGTGCTCGACAAGTCCGGCCAACTCATCAAGGAACTGTCGGTGAGCGAGGCCAAGAACCTGATCCGCGACGGCACGATCTCCGGCGGCATGATCCCCAAGGTCGAGACCTGCATCGAGGCGATCGAGCGCGGCGTCGAGGGTGTCGTTATTCTCAATGGCAAGACCCAGCACGCCGTGCTGCTGGAACTCCTGACCGAGCACGGTGCCGGCACGCTGATCGTGCGCTGATCCGGATTCGTCCGAACAGGAGTTCATGCCGCATCCCTTATCGACGCGCCGGCGTTGCGTCAGAGGCGCTGGATCCTCAGCAATTGGCCGGTCTCGCTGATTTCGGCTTCGATATAGCGCCCGCCCGAGGAGAGTCCCTCCAGGACGATGACGCCGTCGTCGTCGACCTCGATACGATGCAGGCCGGAGATCGCGGATAGAAGCGGATAGCGCGAGAGGCCACCGGGCACGAAACGATCGATCATTCCGCGCGGGAGACCGGCGCGATGGCCGATCGCCTTGATTTCGCGGACGCGGTCGCCCTCGACGTCCGCCTCGAATCGCGCTCCGCTCGGCGTCGTTCCCCAGAACTCGGTCTTGCCGCACGGGCGATCCAGGCTGCCGGCCAGCATCAGGCCGAGCCCGCGCAGAAGAGGGGGCAGATATTCGCCAGCATCTTCAGTCCATTCGGTCGTCTCGGACGGCGGTTCGGTCTCAGCCGACGGTATCGGCGTAACGATACGAGCGGTTACGCGATGGCCCCGGCACTCGCCGTCGACGTGCACGGAGCGGCCGGCCTCGATCGGCCGTGTGCCGGGTGGAATCGTAACCAGCCAATGACCGTCGTCGGTCATGACCACCACATGGTCATCGAAGACATGGGTGATCGTTCCCGACAGTGTCACCGGTTCGGCGTGCGGAGCCGTGGTATAGACAAAATCGTTGCGAGCAAGCGATTGAGTTGACCAAGTCATTGGTGTGCTCCTTCGCAAGTCAATATAGCGACAGGTCTTTCAGGCGGGATTTCAATCTGTTTCAATTTATGAAGTCGTCGCGACAACAGTGGGGCGCCGGACGATGCCGCTGCGAAATTATCGCCTGCTCAAGGGCAAGGCCTCCGACCTTGCGCTCGACGACGATGCGAGCCCGCATATCGAGATTCGCGTCGAGGCGGCGGGCAGCAGCCATCGCATCGCCGTCAACGTGCGCTCCAACGTGGCGCCGCATGACTTGCTCTATCGGAAGCAGGATCCCTTCGATCATCCGATGCTGGAACGGCTTCTGGAGATACCGGAGGGCATGACGGATCTTCGCGACGGGCCTGCCGAGGTGGCGCTCGACTATGTGCGCGGCGGCTTCGTCCGGCGAGAGGCGATGGAGATCGCGCCGTTTCAGCGCGTGGGGCCGCGCAACGATCTGCGCGAGTTCATCGAACCCTCGGTGACGGCGGGCATTCTCGACCCCAGCATCACCTTCTATGCCTTCGGCGAGACCTGGGGGCCGGAACCGGCCGAAGACCCGTATTTCCATTTCGTTCCGGGCAGCGGCATCCACAACATCCACATGAACCAAGGCAGCAGTGGCGGCTATGCCGGGACGAACGGTCCCCATCAGGACGGCGCTCTTCTCGTCCATTTCGGGTCGGAAGGCCGCTGGGTGGCGATCTTCCTGGCGTTTCAGAGCCAGAGCTGGGACACCGACGAGGCCGGGGACAGCCGGACGCCGCCGCCGGTGCCGGCTACGCAGATCGAACCGCTGGCGCCCGGCATCGCCATCGTTGCCGCGTTGATCGATCCGCAGGGACGGGAGGAGGGGCGCGAAAGCGTCACGATCCTCAACCGCACGGACGCCGTGGTCGATCTCTCCGGCTGGCGCCTGAGGGACCATGACGATCGCGAGATGCCGCTCGGTGGCATCATCGAAGCGGGCAAGGCGCGACGGTTCATCCTGGAGGAGCGGCCCGACTATCCGCGTCTGCGCAACAAGGGTGGTGCGATCATCCTCGTCGCGTCAGACGGAACCGTCGCCGACGCGGTGAAGTACGAGAAGAACGAAGCGGCGCGCGAGGGCTGGACGACGCTGCTGCGATGACGCCGCGCACCCATCGCTCCGATCGATGGCAGCCACCTCTGGACGGCCATTGGCGCCGCTCTCGCGCTGCGCGGTCGGGCACGGGGCATCACGGCCCCTGTCTGCCGCTGCCCGAGACCGGGTCGATGAGCGGGTAGTCCGGCTTTTCGTATGTCGCAACGTGGCGTCCTTGCACCAGGTGCCGGATCGCCACGGCTGCCGCTGCAAGGCCCGCGACCGCGGCGATGCCCAGCGCCCAGCGCGGTCCGTAATGATCCGCCACCCAGCCGACGAGCGGCGCGCCGATCGGCGCGCCACCCATGGCGACCGCCATGCGCAAGGCCATCACGCGGCCGCGCATGGCCGGTTCGGTCGACAGCTGCAACAGGCTGTTGGAGACGTTCATCAGGGTCAGCGCCGAGATGCCGATGATGACGAGCGCGGCCCCGAAGAGCAGCGTGTTGGGCGCCATGGCGGCGAGTATGCAGCCGATTCCGAAGACACCGGTGCCGATGAGGAGGTAGCGGAAATGCGTTTCCTCCCGACCCGCCGCGAGCAGCGCGCCGGTTATCGTGCCCACGGCCATGACCGAGGACAGGAGGCCGTATTCGTTGGCTCCGGCATGGAACACCGAAACCGTCATGGTCGAGATGAAGATCGGGAAGTTGAGCCCGAAGGTGCCGACCAGGAGCAGGATGACCAGAATGGCCATCAGATCCGGGCGTCGCCAGACATAGCGAAATCCTTCGACGAAACTGCCGCGTGCCCGGGCTGCCCGCTCGTTGTAGCGCAGTTCGCCGCGCCTCAGGAAGAACAACGAGGCCAGCACGGCCAGATAGGACGCGGCGTTGAGAAGAAAGGCCCAGCCCGATCCGACCGCGGCGATGATCACGCCGGCGACCGCCGGACCGATCATCCGCCCGGCATTGAACGAGGTGGAGTTCAAGGCCACGGCATTCGACAGATTGCGATCGTCCACGAGATCCGAGACGAAGGTCTGGCGCGCCGGGGCGTCGAAGGCCGAGGCACAGCCGAACAGACCTGCGAGCACGTAGACGTGCCAGAGCTCGACGAGTCCGGTCACGGTGAGCACGCCCAGGATCAGGGCCAGGAGCCCCATCAGGCTCTGCGTGGCGATCATCAGCTTGCGCCGATCGAAATGATCCGCGGCAAAGCCCGTCCAGGGCAGGAAGAGAAGCTGCGGCCCGAACTGCAGCGCCATGACGATGCCGACCGCCGTGGCGTTGTTGTGGGTCAGTTCGGTCAGCACCAGCCAGTCCTGGGCCGTGCGCTGCATCCAGGTGCCGATATTGGAAACGATGGCGCCCGCCGCCCACAGGCGGTAGTTGAAAATCTTCAGGGAGCGAAAGGTGCCGGTCATCGCGGGTCTCGCTGCTCCGCGAACGGTTCGAGCGCGCGCCCCATCAACGCGACCGGCGGATGAGGTCGGCGATTTCGCTACTGGTGCCGGTTTCGCCGATGCGGGGAAAGATCCGCGTGACGCTGTTGGCGTGGGCGTCGGCGCTCATGTCGGTCATCGCGTCGACGGCGAGCGTCACGTTGAAACCGAGTTCGTAGGCTTGGCGAGCCGTCGATTCCACGCCGATGCTGGTGGCGACGCCGGCGATCACCACCTGCGTTACGTCTTTCGCCTTCAGATAGGCCTCGAGGTTCGTGTTGACGAAAGCGCCCCAGGTCCGCTTCGTCACGAGATGGTCCGCCGGTTGCCGGTCGAGTTCAGGCGCCAGGTCGGTCCAGTCGGGCGGCGGCGTACCGCCAGCGAGCGACGTTTCGGTGCGGCCGGGCGCACCTCCGGCGACATTGACCAGAACGACGGGGAGATCATGCGCCCGGAAGGCGGCGGCCAGCGCTGCGGCGTTCTTCAGGACGTCGCCGATCAGATCGGCCGGGGCACGCGAGACGATGCCTTTCTGTAGATCGATGACGATAAGGGCGCTGTTCGGATCGAGCGCGGTGACGGTCATGGGATGTCTTTCGGGGGATGGGTGCCGCCCCGAGCGATGATGGAGGGACTGCGGCGGCGACCGGAGATGGGGAGAGGCGAGGGGCGGCCGGTGCGGGCCGGGCGCGATACGCAACGATCAGGTGTCGACGAGACGCTCGAGAAGCGCGATGCCGCGCGCCAAATCGTCCTGCTCCTGCGGCGTCAGCCTGGCCTGGATGGTCCGCAGCAACCAGTCCTGGCGGGCCGCGCGCCCCTGCTTGAGGCTTTCGCGGCAGTGCGGTGTCAGCGACTGGATCATCTGCCGCCCGTCGGAGGGATCGGGAGTGCCGATCACGAGATCGAGCGCCTGGAGCGCGGCGATATTCGCACTCATCGACTGCGGGCGCATGCCTTCGGCGCGGGCAAGCGCGGTCACCGTCGCCGAGCCGTCGCGCTCCAGGCGCCGCAGCACCGAAAACTGTGACGGCGTCAGATCTCCCGCCGTCGCCTCTTCGCGAAGCCGCCGCTTCAGCCGGCCGACGACGCTCTGAAGCTCGGCCGCCAGTTCCCTGAGCGGCTCGCGCTCGGGATGCTCGTCATTTTTATCCATGCCGTCTCATAGCAGGTATGAAGGCAGCCTGAAAAGACTGGCTTCATATCCAAAGGAAATTTCGGCGGTGGCGGTTGGGCCACCCTCGTTGGATCGTCATGACATGCCGCGATCCTGCGACACCTGGAAACGCTGAGCGGCTTGTCGATCGGCCGGGCCGGGTCACGTTCGTCTAGCCGCGTCTCACGCTTCCTAAAATCCCTCTGACGAGCCGGCGCGAAAGATCGGCGGCCACCGTGCGGACAACCTGCTTGGCCATCGTTTCGACGACGCTCTGGCGGCGGGAGTTGCCGCCGAGAAGCACGTCCAGCCAGCCGCCTTGCTCGCGCGTGCCGGATCGATGCGATCGCGAGCCGTTCGTCTTTTCGCGGCTCGCTTGCTCGGCCTCGGCGTCGATCCGCGCCTCGGCACGCTCCTTTAGGATCTCATAGGCCGATTCCCTGTCGATCGGCCGGTCGTACTGCCCGTAGACCGGGCTGGTCTCGATCAGCTTCCGCCGTTCCGCATCGGTCAGAGGGCCAAGCTGGCCGGACGGCGGGCGAATGAGGGTGCGCTGCACCACCGACGGAACGCCCTTCTCGGCAAGTGTTGAGACCAGGGCCTCGCCAACGCCGAGGTTGGTGATCGCCTCGGCCGCGTCGAAGTCCGGGTTCGGCCGAAACGTCTCGGCGGCCGTCTTGACCGCCTTGGCCTCTCGCGGCGTGTAGGCGCGCAACGCGTGCTGGATCCGATTGCCCAGCTGCGCGAGCACGCTTTCGGGAACGTCGAGCGGGTTCTGCGTGACGAAATAGACGCCGACGCCCTTGGAGCGGATGAGCTTGACCACCTGCTCCAGCTTTTCGACGAGAGCCTTCGGTGCTTCGTCGAAGAGAAGGTGGGCTTCGTCGAAGAAGAAGACGAGACGGGGTCTTTCGGGATCGCCGACCTCGGGAAGTTCCTCGAACAGTTCGGACAGCAGCCAGAGCAGGAAGGTGGCGTAGAGCCGGGGCGAGGTCATCAGCCGATCGGCGGCAAGCACGGAAACATAGCCGCGCCCGTCGCGCGAGGTGCGCATCAGATCTCGGATATCGAGCGCCGGCTCGCCGAAAAAACGGTCCGCGCCTTGCTCTTCCAGCACCAGAAGCTGGCGCTGGATGGCACCGATGGAGGCCTTCGAAACGTTGCCGTATTCGGTCGTGATGGTCGAGGATCGCTCGGCGATGTTGGCGAGAAGCGCCCGAAGGTCCTTCAGATCGAGAAGCAGGAGGCCTTCGTCGTCGGCAAGCTTGAAAACGATGTTGAGGACGCCTTCCTGCACGTCCGTCAGATCGAGGAGCCGGGCGAGAAGGAGCGGACCCATCTCGGACACGGTGGTGCGGACCGAATGGCCCTGTTCGCCGAAAAGGTCCCAGAAGATCGTCGGGCTCTCCCGGAACGTGTAGTCATCGGCGAAGCCGATCGCCTCGGCGCGAGCCGTCAAAAATTCCTTGCCTTGCGCCGAGCCGGCCAAGGCGATGCCGGACAGATCGCCCTTGATGTCGGCCGCGAAGACCGGAACGCCGGCCGCCGAAAAGCCTTCGGCGAGAACCTGCAGCGTTACGGTCTTGCCTGTTCCCGTCGCCCCGGTGACGAGGCCGTGGCGATTGGCATAGCGCAGGTCGAGATATTGTGCCTCGCTCGTCCCACCACTCGGGCCGAGGCTTTTGCCGAGGAAGATCGCGTCGTCGTTGAGTACCGCCAAGCGTGCCTCCCTCGGATGTTTGCCGGACTATACGGTATAGAAATCGTCTGCGACAACATAAGCGGCCGGAGAGCGGGAGCAACTGCTGCCGCAGGACCATCTTTGCGGCACGGCGGCGCCGGTGATATTGGACACAGAGGAACGACGGGCTGCGCAAGTCGGTTTGCGTCAAGCAAAACGCGCTATCATCATGCTCTTTGCGCAAGGGCGCTTGCTGAGATGGACCGGCCGACCCCGATGACCGCACACCCGACCCCGCTCGCCACCGTCGAGGCAAGACCGCAGGACTTTGCCCATGTCCGCGACTGGGTGTTCGATCTCGACAACACGCTCTATCCACGCCACACGAACCTGTTTTCGCAGATCGACGAAAGGATCACCGCGTTCGTCTCGGATCTGCTGAAGCTAGAGCCGGTCGACGCCAAGGCGTTGCAGAAACAGTTCTACCGGTCCCACGGCACGACGCTGCGCGGGCTTATGAGCGAATACGACATCGATCCGGATGCCTTTCTCGAATATGTCCACGACATCGACTATTCGTGGATCGATCCGGATCCGGCGTTGGGCGACGAGATCAAGGCGCTGCCCGGCCGCAAGTTCATCTTCACCAACGGCGACCGTCCGCATGCGGAGCGCACGGCCCGCCAGCTCGGCATTCTCGAGCATTTCGACGACATTTTCGATCTGGTCGCGGCCGGCCTCGTGCCGAAGCCCGCGTCGGAGACCTACGACAAATTCATGGGGCTGCATCGGATCGATGCCGCCCACGCGGCGATGTTCGAGGACTTGGCACACAACCTCGAAGTGCCTAAGGCGCTGGGTATGCGCACGGTGCTGGTGGTCCCCAGAAACTTCGAGACGGCCTTCGGCGACATCTGGGAGCACGACGGCCGCGACGGCGCCCATATCGACTTCATCACAGACGATCTGGCGACATTCCTGAAGTCGATCCGGCAGTCAGCGGGCGATGCGGCCTCGTGACGGTGTCGACGCTTCCCGGTCCGGTACAACCTTGAAGTCGCCTGTTGGAAAGAGCGGGAAGCCATTCCAGCTTCGGCGGCTGGCGCTGGCCGACATGGATGCGGCGGCCGTCGTTCATCGGACCGCCTTCGACGGGCGCCTGCCGTGGTTGTCGGGCCTTCACACGGCGGAAGACGATCGGGCCTTCTTTCGCCATGTGGTCTTCGCCGAGTGTGCGCTCTGGGGTGCCTTCGACGACGGGCAACTGGCCGGCTTCATCGCGTTCAGGACGGGGTGGATCGAGCAACTTTACGTGCTCCCGGCCATGCAGGGGTGCGGCATCGGACGCAAGCTGCTGCAGATCGCTCAAGACGCGTCGTCGGAGCTGTCGCTCTGGACCTTCCAAAAGAATGCAGGGGCACGCCGGTTTTACGAGACAAACGGATTCGAGGCGGCCGAAACCACCGACGGCTCGGGCAACGAGGAGCGCGAACCTGATATCCGCTATGTCTGGCTGAAAGGGGAAAGCGGCGGCCAGACCTGACGGTGTGACGGATGGGCCGCGGGCGCGACCTCCGACTCAGTGGCCGAGGATGGAACGTCCGGGCTGGATCAGCGAGCCGGTGCGGCCGGACTGCGTGTCCTCCTGCGATGGCGTCGTGGCGATCGCGGCGCCGGCCGCCAAGGCGGAACGGCTGCTGCGCAGGACGGAAGTCTGGTCGCTTCCCGACTGTTTTTCGCCGCGCGCGCAGGCCTGTCGGTCGCGCCCGCTGGCGTCGTCGCTGTCGCGACGCTCGTCGAGCGGAACGGTCTCGTCTTCGGCGATGTGCTGGGGGGTATCCTGATCCTGCTGAGAACGGATGATAGCGTCGATCTCCGACATCTCACTAACTCCTTCGGCCGGCGGCCGTGAATGCCCTGTCTTTGGCGAAGCAACGCGACGTTGCGAACCAAAGTTCCCAGCTTCGATTATAACGCCAAATCGACTTTCAGAATTCGTAAAATGTACGAATCGTGTTCCAGCCCTCTTCGGCCGTTTCCGCGAAGGTGAAAAGGTCGACGTCGTCGGGCGCGATGGTGCCCTGTTCGGCGAGGAACTCGAAGTCGATCACGCGGCGCCAGAAGGCCTCGCCGAACAGGACGACGGGGATGCGCTCCATGCGCCGGGTCTGGATCAGCGTCAGTGACTCGAACAGTTCGTCCATGGTGCCGAAACCGCCCGGAAAGCAGGTCATGGCCTTGGCCCGCAGGAGAAAGTGCATCTTGCGGATCGCGAAATAGTGAAAGTTGAAGCAGAGTTCGGGCGTCGCGTAGCGGTTGGGCGCCTGCTCGTGCGGCAGTGTGATGTTGAGCGCGATCGACACCGCGCCGACGTCGGCGGCGCCTCGATTGCCCGCTTCCATCACGCCCGGGCCGCCGCCGGTGACGATGACGAATTCCTTGCCGCCGGAACTGTTGGCCGAATGCTCGGAGCAGAGCCGGGCGAATTTGCGCGCCTCGGCATAGTAGCGCGAATTGGCTTCCAGGTTGCGCGTCTGCGTCTCGTTGTGGCCGGCCCAGGCCGCGCCGCCCGGTTCGGGGATGCGCGCGCCGCCGAACAGCACCACCGTCGATTCGATGCCGGCCTCGATCAGCGTCATCTCCGGCTTCATCAATTCGAGCTGGAGGCGTACGCCGCGCATCTCCTCGCGCGAGATGAAGTCCGGATCGTCGTAGGCGAGGCGATAGGTAGGCGAGCGCGTCTGCGGTGTCTCGGGGCGGACATTCGCCCGTTCGCGGTCGGTCTGCGAACTGGGAAAGGGATCCCATGCCTGTTCGTCGCGCGGCGGTTTGGCCATTCTCGTCTCTCTCCGGCGGCTTCAATTGATTCGATGCCAACCATGAACTAGAGCGGACACCGACGTTCAACAGGAGTTTGCCGCCGATGACCGCGCCGGATCATGCCGCCCTCGCCAAGACCATCGACGCCGCCTTCGAAGCGCGCGCCGAGATCGATGCCTCCACGCAGGGCGAGGTGCGCGAGGCGGTCGAGGTGGCCCTCGACATGCTGGACCGGGGCGAGGCGCGCGTCGCCGAGCCCGGCGAGGGGGGCGCCTGGACCGTCAACCAGTGGCTCAAGAAGGCCGTGCTCCTGTCGTTTCGCCTGAACGACATGGCGGTGGTCGAAGGCGGGCCGGGCGGTGCCACGTGGTGGGACAAGGTGCCGTCCAAGTTCGCCGGCTGGGGCGAGAACCGCTTTCGCGAGGCGGGCTTTCGCGCGGTGCCGAGCGCGGTGGTGCGCCACTCCGCCCATATCGGCCGCGACGTCGTGCTGATGCCGTCCTTCGTCAATCTGGGCGCCTATGTCGGCGACGGCACGATGGTCGACACCTGGGCAACTGTCGGCTCGTGCGCGCAGATCGGCAAGCACGTGCATCTGTCGGGCGGCGTCGGCATCGGCGGCGTGCTGGAGCCGCTGCAAGCCGGACCGGTGATCATCGAGGACAACTGCTTCATCGGTGCGCGCTCGGAGGTGGTCGAGGGCTGCATCGTGCGCGAGGGTTCGGTGCTGGGCATGGGCGTCTTCATCGGCCAGTCGACGAAGATCGTCGACCGGGCCACCGGCTCGATCACCTATGGCGAAGTGCCGCCCTATTCGGTGGTCGTCGCCGGCGCGCTGCCCGGCAAGCCGATGGGCAACGGCGAGCCGGGACCGGGCCTCTACTGCGCGGTGATCGTCAAGCGTGTCGACGAGCGCACCCGCTCCAAGACCTCGGTCAACGAGCTGTTGAGAAGCTGAGACCGAGCCGGCGAGGGGCGGCGTGAAGCCGTTGGCGAACCGGCCACGACAGCGGCGGGCCGCAGTGCTGCGCTCGGTCTCGGCGCTGCTGCCGCTGGGCGGGCTCGGTTTTCTCTGGGCCTGGCTCACGCCGGTGCCGGCGCTGCCGCCCGACCACCAGGGCCTCTGCCGGACGGAGGTCGCCGGCAGCGTCGAGTACATCGTCTGTAGCGTACCGCTCGATCGCTACGAGCTGAAGCTTTTTGCTGCGGACCCCGACGGCAAGCCCTTCGCAGGCTTTCGGGCGATGGCCGACAGTCTGCCAGCCCCGCCGTTGCTCGCGGTCAATGCCGGCATGTTCGATCACGATTATCGCCCGGTCGGCCTGGCGGTCCAGGACGGCGTTCAGATCGCACCGATCTCGACGGCCGACGGGCCCGGCAATTTTCATATGAAGCCGAACGGCATCTTCTTCATCGAAGGCGGCAAGGCTGCGGTCCGGCCGACGGATCGGTATCGGGCGGAGGGGCATGCCCCGGACCTGGCCACACAGTCCGGTCCGATGCTGCTGATCGACGGCGAACTTCATCCGCGTTTCATCAAGGGATCGGACAGCCGCTTCGTCCGCAACGGCGTCGGTGTCAGCGAGGACGGCCGAATCGTCTATCTGGTGCTGAGCCGCCAACCAGTGAACTTCTGGGATTTCGCACTGTTCTTCCGCGACCGCCTCTCGTGTCGCGACGCGCTGTTTCTGGATGGTCAGATTTCCGGCCTGTTCTATCCCGCGGCGGATATCGACTATCAGCCCTACGATCTCGGACCGATGCTGGCCGTGCTCCCGAAGGCCGACGGGTAAGACGCGGCGAGCGGTTCAGGCGTAAAGGGCGGGCCAATCCTGATCCCGGCGTGCCGGGCAGGAACGCTCAGCGGGCGAGCGCCGAGGCGGCGAGGCGGCCCGATTTGCCGGTCGCGCTGGCCGCGGTCGCTTGGTCGGTGAGAGAGGCGGTCTGAACGCCCGTGGTCGGGTTCGGCGTGGGTACGACGACGCCGGGAACGCCGGTGGCCTCGACCGCGGTAGCCGTCGTGGCCGTCACACTGGAGCTGCCGGCGACCGTGCGCGGCATCCGCCGGCGCTCGATCCGCGCCATGTGCTTTTTCACCTTGGCGCAATACTCGGCGGCCGCGCGGCTCATCACCGTGGTGCGGTGGCCGCCCTTGTACTTCATCGCCGTCTGGCAGATGTCGTGGCCGCCCCGTTCCCAGGCGCCGGCCAGATATTTCATGCCGTAACGCAGGTTCGTCTCGGGGTCGTAGAGTCCTTCGCTGGGTCCGGTGAAGCCGAGATAGCGGGCCGTCGCCGGCTTGATCTGCGACAGGCCGAGCGCGCTGCCGCCTTTGGCCTTGGGATTGTAGTGGCTCTCGACCCGCACGACGGCGAAGGCCAGTGCCGGCGGGATATCGTTTTCGACCGCCGCCTTCTCGATCATCCGGTCGATCGAGGCGCTGCCCGTGATGGTGTCGGCGGTCATGAATGTGTCGCCGAGCTTCTGGGTGACGGACGCCACAGCCTGCTTGGTGCCGTCGACGGCCGCGGCCGTCGCATAGCCTGCGGTCTCGCTGACGGCCGAAACCGCCTGGCTGGTGGTGTCGATGGCCGCAACGGTTGCCGCCTCGGCTGTCTTTCCAACAGCCGCGATCGTGGCGACGACCGCTCCGGGAGCGGAATCTGAGCCGGCAGCCGCATCCTTGGCGCTGGCGACTTCGGTATCGGGATCGGCCGTTGCCTTAGCGGTCGTTTCCGTCTTCGGCTGCGTCTCCGCGATAGACGCCAGCAGGCGCGCAGCTTGGCGGTATTCCGCGACGTCGGCCTGGAGCGCCGTCAAAGAATCGGGCTGCCCGGCCTTGGCGGACTTCTTTGCCGCCCGCGGTGCCGTTTTTCCGGCTTCGGCCGTTGCCGCGAGTGCGGCCTGATCGGGTTTCTTAGCGGGTACCGTCAGCCGCGTGCCGTCGGCCAGCGACATCACAGGTGCCGGAGCATAACCATACGTCGCGGTGACGTCTTCGACGGTGGTGGCGGTGTTGGTCGCAGTCTGGCTCGACACGCAGGCGGTCACGGTGATCGGAAGCAGCGCGACGAACAATCCTTTCACAGCGCGGCTTCGGCGCGACGGATCGTTCGGTCGGTTGTGACCCCTCGACATGATGCGTCCCCAGCTGTTGTTCCCCGATCTTCCTTTCCAATGCGATCCGGGCACAAAAAAGGCAATATTAAGAATTGTGGCGGCGAACGCCATCCTTCGGCGGTTGTGTTGCAGCTCCGCAAAAGCTTGGCTGGTCGATGCCCTTCGTGTCGGCTATCACATCGACCATGACCGCACTCGATGATCCTTCCGAAAATCTTGCCCGATTGATTCGCTGCCCGTCGGTGACGCCCGTCGAAGGCGGTGCTCTGCAGACGTTACAGACGATGCTGGAGCCGCTGGGCTTCACGGTTTCTCGTCCGGTCTTTCGCGAGGACGGCACGCCCGATGTCGAGAACCTGTTTGCCCGGAGCGGCGAGGCCGGGCCGCATCTCGCCTTTGCGGGACACACCGACGTGGTTCCGCCGGGCGCCGGGGAGGATTGGAGCGTCCATCCATTCGGCGGCGAGATCCGCGACGGCATGCTCTACGGTCGCGGCGCGGTCGACATGAAGGGCGGGATCGCCTGTTTCGTCGCGGCGCTGGCGCGGCTGGCGGCGCGCGGCGAGATGCCGGCAGGACAGGTCTCGCTGCTCATCACCGGCGACGAGGAGGGGCCGGCGGTCAACGGCACCGTAAAGCTCTTGTCCTGGGCGGCCGAGCGCGGCGAGCGCTTCGACGCCTGCGTGGTCGGCGAGCCCACCAGCCGCGCGCAGCTCGGCGACATGATGAAGATCGGCCGGCGGGGTTCGCTGTCAGGCATCCTCACGGTCTTCGGCCGGCAGGGCCACGTCGCCTATCCGGACCGCGCCGACAATCCGGTTCGCGGCGTTCTTACGCTTCTCGACGCCTTGCTGTCCACGCCGCTCGACGAGGGCAACGAGCGTTTCCAACCCTCCAACCTCGAGGTCACCACGATCGACGTCGGCAATCCGTCGGTCAACGTCATTCCGGCGCGTGCCACCGCCGCCTTCAACATCCGCTTCAACGATCATTGGGACCCGGACACACTGCAGGCCGAGATCGCGCGCAGGCTCGATCGAGCGGCGAAAGACGCCCGGCTCAGAAGCGGGCGCGACGATCCGATCCATTTCGCCATTGACTGGAAGAGCGGACCGGCCCAGGTTTTCCTGACGCGTGACGAGGCTTTGACGCGATCACTGGCGGAGGCGATCGGGGCGGTGACCGGACGCCGGCCGGAGCTTTCCACTTCGGGCGGCACATCGGATGCCCGCTTCGTCAAGGATCATTGCCCCGTCGTGGAGTTCGGCCTTGTCGGGCAAACCATGCACATGATCGATGAGCGGGTGGCACTCGCCGACCTTGAGGATTTGACGCGGATTTATGAGCTCTTCATCACCCGCTGGTTTTACGCCCAGTCCTGAGCGCATGCCGACCCTGCAGGAGGTTCTGCGCTACTTCAACGGGGCCACACTGATGATGGCCGGAAAGCAGGAGGGGCTTCGCCGCCTCGACCTGTCGGCCGACGGCTTCTGGATGTCGTTTTCGGCCATTCTGTTCTCGTTGCCGCCGATCGTGCTTTCGTGGATCGAATTCGAGGCGGCTGAGCGACAGCATCCCCTGGGCGATTCCGGATGGGGCACCGTCTATGCGGCGCATCTTCTGGCGGATCTCCTGAGCTGGCTGCTGCCGGTGATGGTGCTGATGATGATCGCGCGGCCGATCGGCTATTCGCGCAAGATCGTGCCGCTGGTGATCGCGACCAATTGGGGCGGAGCGCTGCTTGCCTGGGCCGTGGTGCCCTATTGGATTCTGGTGATGCTGTTTGGCGCGGGACCAACGCTCACGGTCGTCGGCGTGCTCATCACCATCGCCAGTCTGATCCTGACGGTGCGTCTGACGGCGGTTGCGATCGGCGGCGATGTTCTCGCCGCCATTGGCGTGGTCGCGCTGATGGTCGTGTGTTCGCTGATTTCCTATGGTGCTGTGATGGACGTCACCGGCGTGCCGCTGCTCTGAGTCCCAGGCCGTCGTTTGGCCGGGCGGGGCGGATCAACGCTCGTCGCGACCGATCCATTTGCTGACCGCCGGCGGCTGGTATGATTTGAGCCGGTCGAGCAGCGCCTTCGGTTCGTCCTCGACGATGAGCATGTCGCGGTGGATCGGCTTCATGAACTGGCTTGCGGCGACGTTGTCCAGAAAGCCCGAAAGGCCGTCGTAGTAGCCGTTGACATTGAGCAGCGAGCAGGGCTTCGCGTGGTAGCCGAGCTGTGCCCATGTCCAGACTTCGAAGAGTTCCTCGAAGGTCCCGATGCCGCCCGGCATGGCGACGAAGCCATCGGAGAGCTCCGCCATCAAGGCCTTTCTCTCGTGCATCGAGCCGACGATGCGCAGGTCCGTCAGGTTGCGGTGGCCGACCTCCTTGTCGAACAGCGCCTGGGGAATGACGCCAGTGACCCGCCCGCCGGCTTCCAGGACGGCGTCGGCGATGCCGCCCATCAGGCCCACCGAGCCGCCGCCATAGACGAGCTCTATCCCTTCTTCGACGAGCAGGCGCCCCAGCGCCTGAGCCACCGACAGATAAGCCGAATCCACACCAAAGCTCGATCCGCAAAACACACAGAGCCGCTGCATCGTCATTCCCGTTTGCTGAAGCGCGTCCCTATGCCATCGTAAGGCCAAGCCTCGGAATCAAGGTGCGCGTCTTTGGGCAGGTGGCTGGTGTGTGGCGGGTTGCGATGCCGGCGTCAACCTTCGCCGAGACGGATCTCGGCCTTCATGAAGGTCACCGCCTGGCCGAAGATGGCGACGCGCTCCCCAGCCAATTCGCACACCAGGTGGCCGCCGCGTCGGGAGACCTGACGGGCCGACAGACGGGTCTTGCCGAGCCGTTCGGCCCAATAGGGCGTCAGCGTCGAGTGGATCGACCCGGTGACGGGATCCTCTGGAATACCGGCACCAGGGGCGAAATAGCGCGAGACGAAATCGTCGCTCGCGCCCTTGGCCGTGATGACGAGACCTTGCAGGCCCAATTTGGCGATCCGCTCGAAGTCCGGGACAAAGTCTCGAACCGATGCCTCGTCCTGCAGTTCGACGAAGATGTTGTCGAAGCTGCGAACCGTTCTGACGAATCCGCTGGGGAAAAGATCTGCGACGGCTTCCGGCAGTTCGGCCCAATCCTCGGGGGCGAGGCAGGGGAAATCGAGCCGGTAGCCTTCGGTGCAGGGGGCCGCCCGCAAGTCGCCAACGCGCGTGGCAAAGACCATGTCGCCCGCGATACCGTACTCAGTGGCAAGCACATGGGCCGTGGCCAGCGTCGCATGGCCGCAGAAGTCCACCTCCACGGCGGGGGTGAACCATCTGAGATCCCATCGCGAGCCGTTGCGACGGGCAAACGCCGTCTCGGACAGATTGTTCTCCGCCGAGATCGACTGCATGACGGTGTCCGGCAGCCAGTCCTCAAGGATCAGAACGGCGGCCGGATTTCCGGAGAAAACGCGGTCGGTGAAGGCGTCGACCTGATACATGGCCAAGGTCGTATCGGCGGTCATGAAGACGGCTCCGTCGCGATGGATCAGCCGCCGAACAATCCGCCGCTCTTCGGCGGCTCGATCTGGCCGGTGGCTGCGTTGTAGTTCAGATGCACTTCCGCGCCGTCGTCCATGTAGTAGATCACTTCGTACTGGCCATCGGAGTAGGAGATGCTCTTGATCGCATAGAAGCCGGGGCGCTGTTCGGCCTTCTCGATCAGCTGCGAGAGCTTGATGCTGCTTTGGGGCGGCAGCTGAGCCTTCGGATCGTCATCCGGATTGGAGGCCGCCAATCCCGCCGTTACCATCATCAAGTTCAACGCTATCGCCAAGGCAAGCTTCATCGCTTCACCACTCCTGTTCGCAACCGGCCCATTCCGGCCACAGAGATGGCGAAAATAGGTCAGGCGCGCGGCGAGCCAAGCGAGCTCAGCGATAGTCGACGCGCGTTAGATAAAGCCCGTCGGGCGGTGCGACCGGGCCGCAGCGCTTGCGATCATGCGCTTCGAGGGCGGCGACGAGGTCGTCGGCCGTCCAGCGGCCTTCACCGATCAGCTTCAGCGAGCCGGCAAAGGAGCGGATCTGGTTGTGCAGAAAGCTCTGGGCCGAGGCGTGGATATGCACCTCGTCGTCCGGCGCCAGAACCACGTCGAGCCGCTCCAGGGTGCGGATCGGACTTTTCGCCTGGCAGTGGGTGGAGCGGAAGGTCGTGAAGTCGTGCGTGCCGAGCAGGCGCTTCGCCGCCGCGTCCATCGCCGCCACGTCGAGCGGCTTCCACACCCACCAGACCTGGCCCGCCTTGATGGCGGGGGGCGGGCGGCGGTTGAGGATCCGGTAGAGATAATGCCGCTTGCGGGCCGAGAAGCGGGCGTCGAAATCGTCGGCGACGCGGGTCGCGGCCATGATCGTCACCCGCTCCTCGCGCAGATGGGCGTTGAGCGCATCGCGCACGGTGTCCCCCGTCCACTCGCGGGCGAGATCGACATGGGCGACCTGGCCGCTGGCATGGACGCCCGCGTCCGTGCGTCCGGCGCCGAACAGGGTCACGGTCTCTCCGGAAAACTTCTCCACAGCCGCCTCGATTGCCGCCTGTACCGACCAGCCGTTGGCCTGACGCTGCCACCCGACATAGGGCAGGCCGTCATATTCGATGATAAGCTTATAACGCGGCATCGGCGAACTCGATCAGACTGCGCCGAGGCGCGTTCCCTTCGATAGGGCGGAGCCACGCAGGAAAGCGTCCGCCGTCATCGCCTTGCCGCCCGCGCGCTGCAGTTCCAGGAGACGCACGGCGCCATGGCCGCAAGCGACCAGCAGCCGATCGTCCAGCACCTCGCCGGGCGCTCCGGTGCCGTCCTCGACGCGTGCGCGCAAGAGCTTCAGGCGTTCCGGCCCGGCACCGAGATCGACCATCGTCCAGGCGCCAGGAAAGGGCGAGAAGCCGTTGATGCGGCCTTTCACGGCGGCCGCGGCCTGCGAAAAATCGATCTCGGCTTCGGCCTTGTCGATCTTCCGGGCGTAGGTCGGCTCGCAACCGGTGCGCGCGGCGATGGCGTCCTGGTCCTCGAAGCCGAGCGAGCCTGCCTCGATCCGCGTGAGGGCTTCCACCATCAGCCGGGCGGAGATCGCGGACAGGCGATCGTGCAGGTCGCCGGCCGTCTCGCTCCCGCCGATCTCGGTCTCTTCGGTCAACGCCACCGGGCCGGTGTCGAGACCGGCCTCCATCCGCATGACCATCATGCCGGTGGAGGCGTCGCCCGCCTCGATGGCACGCTGGATCGGGGCGGCGCCGCGCCAGCGCGGCAGCAGCGAGGCGTGACCGTTGAGACAGCCATGGCGCGGCGCATCGAGCACCGGCTGCGGCAGGAGCAGGCCATAGGCGACGACGACGGCGACGTCGGCGCCGAGCGCGGCGAAGGCGGCCTGATCGGCCGGGCTCTTCAGGCGCTCGGGGTGGCGGACGGCAAGCCCCAGCCGCTCGGCCTCCTGGTGAACGGGGGAGGGCGTCTGGGTGAGACCACGACGGCCACCGGCACGCGGCGGCTGCGTATAGACCGCGACGATCTCGTGCCCGGCCTCAGCCAGGCCCGACAGCGTCGGCACGGAAAAGGCCGGCGTGCCCATGAAAACCACTTTGAGGGGCATATCAGGCCGCCTCCGATCAGATTGTACGCTTGGCGGCCTTGGTGAACTTCTTGATGACCATCTGCCGCTTCAGCTTGGAGATGTAGTCGATGAAGAGCACGCCGTTCAAATGGTCGATCTCGTGCTGCAGGCAGGTCGCCATCAGCCCTTCGGCTTCGATCTCGTGCATCTCGCCATCGAGCCCGAGATAGCGCGCCTTGACCTTGGCCGGACGCTCGACCTCGGCATAGTAGTCGGGGATAGACAGGCAGCCTTCTTCATAGACCGATCGCTCCTCCGAGGAGGCGACGATCTCGGGATTGATGAAGACGTGCGGCGCCTTTTCTTCCTCCTCACCGGAGACGTCGATGGTGAGCAACCGCAGCGGTTCGCCCACCTGGATCGCAGCGAGGCCGATGCCCGGCGCATCGTACATCGTCTCCAACATGTCCTCCGCAAAGCGGCGGATGTCGTCGTCGACCCGCTCGACCGGTTTGGAATGCAGGCGCAGCACCGGATCGGGAAGGATGATGAGGGGCTTGATCGTCATGGGGTGCAGGTAATCGCTGGCTCAATCGCGGTCAATCTGAAGATGTGTCCGCTCGCGCATTGCCATAAAATGTTCTTGTTTTGATCTGGTCTTCGGCAGAGAAGTCCGCTAGGATCGAGCCCATGAACTCCGATTTTCTCCCAGGCCTGCTCGATCGGCCGCTGGTTTCGCTCGGTGATACGACCGTCACGGG
Organism: Consotaella aegiceratis; assembly: GCF_036541425.1. Taxonomy (NCBI): domain Bacteria; kingdom Pseudomonadati; phylum Pseudomonadota; class Alphaproteobacteria; order Hyphomicrobiales; family Aurantimonadaceae; genus Consotaella; species Consotaella aegiceratis. The sequence goes on along the minus strand of NZ_JAZHFT010000012.1, from coordinate 111,748 downwards.
CGGCGCCGCGCTCGTCGCCTTTCTGATTCTGGCGCTGTCTTGGATCGCCGTGGCGCTGGTCCGTGCGCGTCGGGCGGCGGAGGCGGCGCGGCAGGAGGCCGAGGCGCAGCGCGCCGAGAGCGACGAGCGATTGCGGGACATTCTCAGGGCGCAGACGGAGATGACGGGCCGGATGCAGACGATGGCGGAGATCTTCGGCTCGCGTCAGGCCGATCTGACGCGGGCCTTGTCGGAACGCATGGACGGGCTGACCTCGCGTGTCGGCCAGTCGATTATGGAGACGACCAGGGAGACCAAGGCGTCGCTGGGCGCGCTCAGCGAGCGGCTGGCGGTCATCGACCGGGCGCAGGGGCAGATCGCCAACCTGGCGGGCGAAGTCGTTCGCCTGCAGGATATCCTGGCCAACAAGCAGACGCGCGGCGCGTTCGGGCAGGCGCGGATGGAGGCGATCGTCATGGACGCCTTGCCGCCGGGCGCCTACTCCTTCCAGGCAACGCTGTCCAACGGCAAGCGGCCGGATTGCCTGATCCCGATGCCGAACGGCGCGCCGGCGTTGGCGATCGACGCCAAGTTTCCGCTGGAAGCATGGACGGCGCTGGGCGAGGCGGCGGGCGACGAGGCGCGGAACTTCGCCGTCAGGCGGCTCAAGCGCGACATGGATACCCATATCAAGGCGATTGCCGAGAAATACCTCATTCCCGGAGAAACCCAGGATACGGCGTTTCTGTTCGTGCCGTCGGAATCGATCTTCGCAGCACTTTACGAGGACCACGCCGAAATCGTCCAGCGGGCGCACAAGGCGCGGGTGGTGATCGTTTCGCCCTCGCTGCTGATGCTGTCGATCCAGGTGGTGCAGGCGATCCTGAAGGACGCGCGGATGAAGGAAGAGGCCGGCCGCATCCAGCGCGAGGTGCGTCTTCTGATGGAGGATCTCGGCCGGCTGGATGCGCGCGTGGTGGCGCTCAAGGGCCATTTTGGCCAGACAGAGCGCGACATCGATCAGATCCTGACATCGACCGAGAAGCTGATCCGCCGAGGTGAGCGGATCGAAGCCGTCGATCTCGGCGAAGACGCCCCCGGGCCAGCTAAGTCAGCCGACAGATTGGCGGGGATCTAGTCTCGCCGAAGGCCGAACCGGCCGATTGTTTCAACCGCGTATTACCGGTGAATCCGGCATTCTCATCTCTCGCGCAAGAATTTGTGAAGAAACCGTAAACCAGGTTGGGATCGATTTGGACGTCTTCTGCGTTGTTGATGCGACCGACGTTAGACGAGGGGACCGGTATGCGCAGTGGCGTCAAAGCGATCCTAACCAGTTTTGCTCTACTTGTTGCACCGGCTGCTTCGGCGGCGCCGGCTGTGGCGCAGCTGAATGTGCTCGCCGACGCCTACAACAGCCAGACCGAGCACGATTTCCGCCAGGGCCTGCAGATGCGGCTGGCCTGGACGGGGGACTATGCCGGCCGCTTCGACGGCGATGTCGGGCCGGAGACGCTGCGGGCGATCCGCGACTTCCAGGCGCGCCATGGGCTGGAAGCCACCGGCATCATGGACCAGCCGTTTCTTCGGCTGTTGCTGGTCGAGAGCGATCGAGCGGAAACCGGCACCGGCTTTGCTCTGGTCGACGACGCGGTGACCGGCGTGCGGGTCGGGCTTCCGCTGTCGCTGGTCCGCGATCTGGGTCAGACCGAAATCGGCCATTTGTGGCGCTCCTCCGACGACGGGATCGAGATTGAGACGGCGCGCTTCACCGATGGCGGTCGCACGCTCGACGACTTGTTCGCCGTTCTGTCCACCCCCAGCAGCGAACGCAGCGTGACCGCCAAGACCTTCGGCGGCACGTGGTTCTCCATCGCCGGAAAGGAATCAGAGCGGTCCTATCTCATTCGGTTCGCGACACGCGATGGCGAATTGCGCGGATATTCCCTGTCCTACGACGCTGCCAATGCCGACGTGATGGAGCCGTTTGCCAGGGTCTCGGCAAACCTGTTCGAGCCTTTTGCCGGCGAGCCGGCCGCCGCGCGGGTGGCCCAGAACCGGGGCCTTGGTTTCGGGCCGATGGTCGACGTTTCCGGACACAGCACCGACATGGTGGCCTATGCCGATCCGTTCGCTGATGCGCGTGGTGGGCGCCTTGGCGATTTCGGCTCCGATCGGTCGGCGCCGGCGGACAAGCCGGCGGATTCGTCGGGCACCGGCTTCGTGGTCGCCGACGGGTGGCTGCTTACCAACGCCCATGTGGCGCGCTCCTGCAAGACCATCCTGGTCGGCAATCACGGCGTTGCGGACGGCCAGATCCTCGATGAGGCCGCCGATCTCGCGTTGCTCCATGTCTCCGGTGAGACGCTGGGCGAGCCGCTGCGGATGGCCGCGGACGCGCCGCGGCTCGGCGAGGACATCCTGGCTCTGGGCTTCCCGCTGCGCAGCATTCTGGCCGACAGTCTCAATGTCACCCGCGGCAACGTCTCGTCGCTGATGGGCCTGATGAACGATTCGCGCTATCTGCAGATCTCGGCGCCGATCCAGCCCGGCAATTCCGGCGGGCCTCTCGTCGACCTGTCCGGCCGGGTCGTCGGTGTGGTGACCGCCAAACTCAACGCCGTGGCCGTGGCCGATCTGACGGGCGACATTCCGCAGGCGATCAATTTCGCCATTCGTCCCGAGGCGGCCGTCGCCTTCCTGAAGGAGGAGGGCATTGCCTATGCCTCCGCCGATCCCGAAGCGGAATTCGGTTCGGTTCCGGACGCCACCGCCAAGGTGAAGGACTCCATCCTGCCCGTCGTTTGCCTGGCTTCCGAGCAGACCGCTCAGAATTGAGCAGTAGACGCCGTGCCGTAGGCGAAGGCGCGTTAATAGAAACGCGTCGCGTCGCTGCCAGGCGAAACTTGGGAAAATTCGAAGACCATCGGATTGTATAAAGCGAAGACGTCCCGGACACCATCATGGTGCCGGAACGTCAAAGACGCCTCCCGGCGGATCCCGGCGCGTCTCTCATCGACGCTAAACTTCAGGATCGATTCTGTTTTACACTTGAATGCGTCGTATTTGAAGTGCCTTCTAGAATTAACCGTAAATAATAGGTTAATATTCAGCCGGCCTGCGATATTTTTTTAAATAGATCTCGGGTCGGCCAGCAAGTCGCGGCTTGCCCGTTTTCTTCCTGCCAGGCACCGATCGAGCGCCGCGTCTTATAGCCGGCCAGACCATCGGCCCCTCCGACATCGTAGCCCTTGCCCTGGAGAATTTTCTGCATGCGGGCGACGTCGCCTCGAGTCAGGCCTTTGTTGGCGACCCAGCCACCGTGAAACCCGGCATCGGCTCCCCGGATGCGATCGGCGGCATGGCCGACGAAGAGCGCGTAGAGGTCGGAATTGTTGTAGGCCTTGATGACATAGAAATTCGGCGTTGCGACGAAAGCAGGGCCGAAGCGGCCCGCCGGCATCAGCAGATTGCCGGGTTGGTCGGCCTCGTGAGCAGGGAAAGCTCGACGGGACACGCGCGTCACGCCGGCATCGACGAATTCGCGGATCGATTGGCGCCGGTCCGGCCCTTCCTGGGCGCAGGAGATGCGGTCCGGCACGTTGGCCTCGAAGCCCCAGTCGCGGCCGCGAACCCAACCGGATTGCGCGAGGTACTGGCCGATCGAGGCCAGCGTGTCGGGGACCGACTGCCAGATGTCGCGACGGCCGTCGCCGTCGAAATCGACGGCCAGCTTGAGGAATTTAGTGGGCATGAATTGCGGCTGTCCCAACGCGCCGGCCCAGGACGAGCGCATCTCGGAGACCTTCAGATGACCATCAGCGACGATGGTCAGGGCTGCCAGCAGCTCCTCTCGAAAGGTCTCCTTGCGGCGGGACAGATAGGCCTTGGTGCCGAGCACCTCGAAGGCGTTGTAGGGAATCTTGGCGGAGCCGAAACCGGATTCACGGCCCCAGATCGCCACGATGACGGAAGCCGGCACGCCGGTCTTCGCCTCGATTTGCTCCAGAACGGCGCGGTGGCGGGCCAGCATCTGGCGGCCGCGAGTGACGACCGGGCCGATCTTGCTCTCGGCGAAATAGGCGGACGGGCTCTGGAATTCGGCCTGGAAGTTGGTCTCCTCGACGGGAGCCGTCTCGCCCGGCAAAACGAGATCGGGCAGATCGAGATTGGGGCGAACACCGGCGAACGCCGCGTCGAAGACGGCGCGCGGCACCCCGCGGGCGCGGGCCGCAGGCCAGATGTCGGATTCCAGGAAAGTGCGGAAACCGCTGTCGATCCCGGCGCGGTCGGCAGCCGCCAGGACGGGCGCCACGCCTGCCGAAACGAGAACGACGAAGGCCGTCACGAGGGCGAGGATGGGGTGTCTTGTCATCGGCGTCGTCCTTCTCAGAGCAGTCTTCCATTTACCACGCCGCGCGGGCACGGCTTTGCTCTCGATGCGAATTTGATATTTGAGTGCCAATCCGCACCGAACATCGTGTCAAATGTCAGAAACCGAAGGCTCCAGCAAAATCAAAGGCGGTCGTCGGCTTCGACATTTACCTGAGAGGCGGCCGACGGGGTCATAGATGTCGGGCTTCGGACCGCCAGCCACCGTCCTATTCGATAAAGAGCGATACTGTTGCAGGTCTGCGCTACGCTCGCGCCAGCCGGTTCGATAACGGTTGAGACCGAAGATGCAGCCGAACGGAAATCAGGATGGCGGCCGGGCGCCCGCGCCGCCGAGGGGAAGAGGCCTCATGAACGTGATCAGTCCATTCAAGTCGGTCGTTGGTTTCATTCTGTCCATCATGATGCTGGCCGCCCTGCCGGGACAGGCGGCCGCGGCGTCCTGTGGCAATGACGGCTCGGGCTTCGGTCCCTGGCTGGCCGACTTCAAGGCGCAGGCGGCCGGTGCCGGCATCTCCCGCCGGACCCTCGACACGGCGCTGGGCAATATCGGCTACAGCCGGAAGGTTATCTCGCTCGACCGCAATCAAAAAGCGTTCAACATGTCGTTCGACGAGTTCATGAACCTGCGGGCGCCGGCCTACTTCGTCACCAAGGGCAAGAAGATTATCCAGCAGAACGCGTCGATGCTGAATTCGATCGAACGGCGCTACGGCGTTCAGAAGGAGATCCTGGTCGCGATCTGGGGCATGGAGACGGGGTTCGGAGCCAATTCCGGCAGCATGAACGTCTTCCAGTCCCTGGCGACGCTGGCCTATGACTGCCGCCGTTCGGCGTTTTTCGCAGAAGAATTGATGGCAGCCCTGGCGATCGTCGATCGGGGCGACATGAGCGCATCGCAGATGCGTGGAGCATGGGCCGGCGAGATCGGCCAGACGCAGTTTCTCGCGAAAAACTATCTCCGCTTCGCCGTGGATGGCGACGGCGACGGCCGCCGTGACCTGATCCGGTCGCGCGCCGACGTGCTGGCCTCGACCGCCAATTTTCTGCATGCGCATGGCTGGCGGCCGGGTGCAGACTACCAGCCCGGCCAGCCGAATTTCGGCGTGCTGCAGCAATGGAACAAGGCGGCCATCTATCAAAAGGCCCTGGCCGTGTTCGCCGGGCGGCTGGCGAGCTGACCGCCGCCCGAGCGCTGACGCGGGATCATTCGCCGTCGAGTTCCGGATAGTGCCGGAAGATGCCGTTCTCGTTGAACGGCTGTCGACGGTCGCTGTCCAGATAGTGTTTGACAGCCGGCTGGGCGGCGACCTTTGCGCATAGCGCGAGGACCTTCGGATAATGGCCTTCGAGCGTCGCCATGCGGCGGGGAAAGGCGTAGCGAAGGCCTTCGACGCTGTGGAACAGCCCAAGGTCGGCATAGGTCATCCGGTCGCCGACGAGAAAGCCCGATCCGGTCGAGTTGTGGCCTATCAGCGTTTCGTACCAGCCGAGAAACTTGGGCATCCGCTCGCTGCGGAATTCTTCGGCCTGACGCAGAGCTTCGGGCTTCTGCTCCTCGTAGTATCGCCCGGACCCGACCGGGTGATGGACGTCATGCGCTTCCGTCGCCAGATCGGCCGTGGTGACGGCCACCGACCGCGCGAACACGCGGTCCGGTTCGGACTGCGGCGCGGGGCCGAGCTTTTCGCCGAGATAGGCTGCGATCACGCCACTTTGCGAGACGACGACGTCGCCGTCCTTCAGAAACGGCGGCGCAAACGGAACATAGTCTCCCGCCCCGCCATCGAGAAACGCCGACATGGCCGACATGCCGCCGCCCTCCTTCGAGGAGAGTTGCACCATTTCCCGATAGGGTGCCTCTGCGGCCTCGAGGACCAGACGCGGATATTCGCCTCGTCCGGGAATCCCGGGCCAATAGTAAAGTTCGAACATGGTGGTCACCTCCAGGCGGACCAATTCCGGCGTTGGCGTTCCATTGCATTGCCCTTTCAGGGGGGGCGAAATCGAAGGGCTGTCGAAGGATTCTAGGGCGGAGGTCGGAACGGTGAAATGCCGTGCCGCGTCCTCGCGTGCGGTTGCATGGTTTCATCCAGACCGAGGTGCCCGCCGCGAACGAGGCCCGGAATTCGACTTCGCTCACCGGGGGGCGGGCATCGATCGTAAGCTTTGCATACCTTCGGTGCTTCTGAAGTTCAATTATAGTAGTTTTGTGTATTTTCTGCATTTGAAGAGAGTTGTAATTAATATTTAATCGCTAATATTCATGGTGTTTGTGCGGGTCAAAAAGCGGCTTTCTGCGCCGCAGGCGCGACGGGCGGCGGCAATTCACGGCAGGTGCGGGCGTGGGCAATCATATCGACAACAAGACAGCGAGCGGAGGAAGCGGCCTCGTCGGCAATCTCGACACGGAGGCGAGCGCTGCCCTGAAGCGGATCCAGCCGACGGTCGAGGCCATCATCGAGCCCGCCCTCGCGGAGTTCTACACCATCGTCGGCGCTCATCCGCAGATGAAGCGGTTCTTTTCGAACGACGCGCAAATGGCGGGCGCGCGCGCCAAGCAGAGGGATCATTGGCTCGGCGTTGCAGCCGGCGATCTCGGGCCACAATATCTGGCGCGCGCCGAGGCGATCGGCCGGGCTCACGCGCGGATCGGCCTGGAGCCCAAATACTACATTTCCGGCTATGGGCGCCTGTTGGGCTCCATGGTTCGGCGGACGGTCGAGACGCTGTGGCCGCGCTCGCCGTTCAAGCGCGGACGGGCGGAAGACGTCGCGACCTCGCTCGAAGCCCTGGTCCGCGTCGCCATGATCGACATGGAGCTGGCGGTTTCGAACTATCTGGACACGCTGGCGCGCGAGGCCGCGGAGCGCAGCGTCAACGAAGAGAAGCAGCGGGCCGGCGAGGCACGAACCTTCGCCATGGGCGAGATCGCCAAAGGCCTTCATCGGCTGGCCGATGGCGATCTCGCAACCAGCATCACGGCCGAGTTCGCGCCCGAGTTCATGCAATTGCGCGACGACTTCAACAACGCGATGCGCACTTTCGCCGGCATGTTCGCCTCGGTGAAGACGTCGGCGCACACCTTGGAGCAGAGCGCCAAGGAGATCGCCTCGGCTTCCGACGATCTGGCGCGTCGGACCGAACGGCAGGCGGCGAACCTCGAGGAAAGTGCCGCGGCGCTGCACCAGCTCACCGACGGCGTGAGGGGCGCCTCGAAAAGCGCTCATCAGACGGCGGTCACCGTCGACGCCTCGACCAGTGAGGCCGAAGCGGCGGAGACCGTGATGCGACGCGCCGTCTCGGCGATGGGCGAGATCGAGAAATCGTCCGAGGAGATCGGCAAGATTATCGGCGTCATCGACGAGATCGCCTTCCAGACCAATCTCCTGGCGCTGAACGCCGGCGTCGAGGCGGCCCGCGCCGGCGAGGCGGGCAAAGGCTTCGCCGTCGTCGCGCAGGAAGTGCGTGCGCTGGCGCAGCGCTCGGCCGAAGCCGCCAAGGAGATCAAGAATCTGATTTCGCGCAGCACCTCGCAGATCGATACCGGCGTGCGCCTCGTCACCGAAACGGGCGATGCGCTCCACAAGATCGTCGTGCGCTCGTCCGAGGTGAAGGGCAAGGTGAAGTCCATCGCCGATACGGCGGACACCCAGGCGAATTCGGTCGGGGAGGTGAATGCGGCGATCGGACAGATCGATCAGACGACACAGCAGAACGCCGCCATGGTCGAACAGACGACGGCCGTTGCCACGACCCTTCGCGAAGAAGCGTCGACGCTGCTGCAGCTGATGGCCGCGATCTGCCTGCCGCAGGACGGCGCGGTCCGAGCACCGGTGCCAATGCGGCGCGCCGGCTGACGGCGGCGGAGCGGGCAGGGGCGCCGCCGACGGGCGCTATGCCGGAGCGGCTGCCCGGTGCATGGGCACCAGCATGTCCGGCCTCGGACCCGCCGTGCCCGAGATCATCGCCGCGACGTCGGACGGAGTGGCATACGCCGGATCGACGACGCAGAGCCGGCGGCCCAGGCGCTGGATATGAATGCGGTCGACCAGTTCGAACACGTGCGGCAGGTTTTGTGCCGCCAACACGATCGACAGGCCTCGAGCCCGCACCTCCAGAATGACGTCGAGCACGCGGGAGGTGCCGGCGGCATCGAGTCCCTCGGTCGGCTCGTCGGCGATGACGACGCGCGAAGCGAAGGCCGCTGCTCGGGCCAGCGACAGAAGCCGCCGCTCGACCCGCGAGAGACGCTCGACGGGCTGATCGATGTCGATGGTTCCCGCAATCCCCAGGCTTTCGGCGGTGGCTATCGCCATGTCGCGCATGTGGCGGCGGTCGAGCATGCGGCCGATCTGGCCGAGCATGCCGGCGCGCCGGACCTCGCGTCCCAGGAACAGGTTTTCGGCGAAGGAGAGGCCCGGCACCAGCGCCGGACGCTGCTGCGCCATCTCGATCCCCACGGCCCAGGCCTCGGCCGGGTCGTGGAAGACGAGGGGATGCCCATCCAGCTTGATTTCGCCAGCCTCTGGCGCCAACGCCCCTGCCAGGCTCTGAAGCAAGGCGGTCCGACCTGAGCCGGTCTCACCAACCACGGCGACGATCTGGCCTGGCGCCAAGTCGAAATCGGCACGATCGAGCGCCACGATCCCTCCGAACCGTTTCACCAGTTGGCGCGCGCAGAGCACGGGCTCGATTATCATTGGCCGGCGCTCCGCACGGTGCGATCGAGCGCTGCGGCCGACAGGATGAAGAGGGCGAGCCCGAAGCGGGCCCAATGGGGATCGGTTTCGAGCAGCTGCAGGCCGACCACGAACACCGTGACCGTCGCGGCGCCGATCAGGGTTCCGGTAACGGATGCGCGGCCGCCGGCGAACGAGGTGCGTCCGATCAGCACGGCGGCGAGGGCCTGAAGGCTGGCTTCCAGGCTCGCCGTCGGCTCGACCTGCTTCGCGCCGCCGATCAGCGCCCAGGCGGCCAGGCTGCAGATCAGGCCCGCCGCCACGAAGGTGGCGATGCGGATCGGCGTCGGCCGCAGACCGCAGAGCCATGCCGCTTCGGGCCTTTCGCCAACGGCGCGGGCGTGCCGGCCCCAGGCGGTGAGATGGAGAAGATACCAGAGGAGGGCCGCCATCAGCACCGCCAGCACCAACGAGTACGAAAAGACGGCCTCGCCCAGGGCAAAGGGCCGGCCGACCGAAGACAGCAGCGGCGCCTCGGTTTCCAGCACTCGGCTGTCGGTCGGACCTCCTGCGGAATAGAGAAACGCCAGGGCGTCGAAGGCGAACCAGGTGCCGAACGTCGCGATGAAGGACGGCAGGCGCACGAGGCCGACCAGGGCGCCGTTGACGGCGCCGCACGCCGCGCCGATCGACAGACCGGCGCCGAGCGCCAAGGGCGCAGGCATGCCGTAGTCGTTCGACAATTGCGCCATGATCACCGACGCCAGCACCGTGATGGCTCCGAGCGAAACGTCAATGCCGGCGGTGAGCAGCACGAGCATCTCGGCGAAAGCGATGATGGCGACGACAGAGGCGTGGGGCAGGGCGGTGGCCAGCGTCATGGCGCTGAACAGACGCGGTCCGACCAGAATCCCGAAGACGAGCACGACGAGGACGAAAGCGGCGATGGGAAAGACGATGGGTCTGGCGATCCCGCTTTTCGATACGCCTTGTCCTACGCTTATTTCAGCCATCGCCGACCTCTTCCGACGAGATCGATCTAGCGCGCGGCTTCGGAAGGGGAACGCGCGCCCAACTCGTCGGCTGTTCCGCTCAAGCGCGCGCCTTCTTTTCGAGCCGCCGTCGGTGCAGGACGGGCTCGGTATAGCCCGAGGGCTGCTGGCGACCCTTCAGCACCAGGTCGAGCGCGGCCTGGAACGCTACCGAGCCGTCGAAGTCGGGCGCCATCGGCTCGTAGCTCGGGTCGTCGGCATTCTGCCTGTCGACCACCACGGCCATCCGTTTCATGGTCTCCACCACCTGCTCGCGCGTGGCCACCCCGTGATGCAGCCAGTTGGCGATGTGCTGGGAGGAGATGCGGCAGGTGGCGCGGTCTTCCATCAGCCCCACATTGTTGATGTCGGGCACCTTGGAGCAGCCGACGCCGGCGTTGATCCAGCGCACCACGTAGCCGAGGATGCCTTGCGCGTTGTTGTCGAGCTCGGCCTGGATATCTTCCGGGCTCCAGTTCGGGCGCACGGCGATCGGGATCGTCAGAATGTCGGAGAGCGTGGCGCGGCGCTGACCGGCCAGCTGCTTCTGCCGATCGGCGACCGAGACGGCGTGATAGTGCGTGGCGTGGAGCGTGGCTGCGGTGGGCGAGGGCACCCAGGCGCAGTTGGCGCCGGCCAGCGGATGGCCGATCTTCTGCTCCAGCATCGCCGCCATCAGGTCGGGCATCGCCCACATGCCCTTGCCGATCTGGGCATGGCCCCGGAGGCCGCAGGCGAGGCCGACATCGACGTTCCAGTCCTCATAGGCCTTGATCCAGGTCGAGGCCTTCATGTCGCCCTTGCGGATCATCGGCCCGAGCTCCATCGAGGTGTGGATCTCGTCGCCGGTGCGGTCAAGGAAGCCGGTGTTGATGAAGACCACCCGGTCCTTGGCCTGGCGGATCGCCTCCTTGAGGTTCACCGTGGTGCGGCGCTCCTCGTCCATGATGCCCATCTTGATGGTGTTCGCCGGCAGTCCCAGCACCGCCTCGACGCGGGAAAACAGCTCGTTGGCGAAGGCGACCTCGTCGGGGCCGTGCATCTTCGGCTTGACGATGTAGATCGAGCCGGCGCGGGAGTTCCTGGGACCATCGGTCTTCTTCAGGTCGTGGATGGCGATGAGCGAGGTGAACATCGCGTCCATGATGCCTTCCGGCGCTTCGGAGCCGTCGTCGAGCAGGATCGCCGGGTTGGTCATCAGATGCCCGACATTGCGCACCAGCAGCAGCGCCCGGCCCTGCAGCGTCAGCGACGAACCGTCGGGCGCGGTGTATGTGCGGTCCGGGTTGAGGCGGCGGGTCATCGTCCTGCTGCCCTTCTCGAAGGTATCCTTGAGATCGCCGTTCATCAGGCCCAGCCAGTTGCGATAGGCCAGCACCTTGTCCTCGGCGTCGACGGCGGCCACTGAATCCTCGCAGTCCTGGATCGTCGTCACCGCGCTCTCCAGGACGACGTCGGCGATGCCGGCCGGATCGTCCCTGCCGATGAAGTTCTCCCGGTCAACGACGATCTCGGCGTGCAGACCGTTGTGCTTCAGGAGAATGGCGTCCGGATTGGCGGGCTCGCCGCGATAGCCCGCGAACTGGGCCGGATCGGCCAAGCCGGTCTGCCCCTCCTGGGTCACCACACTCAGAGCGCCATCGGATACAGCGAGAGCGGACACATCCGCCCAGGATCCGGCGGCGAGCGGCACGGAACGGTCGAGAAGGTCCCGCGCCCAGGCGATCACCTTGGCGCCGCGCACAGCATTGAAGCTCTTGCCCTTCTCCGCGCCATCCTCCTCCGAAATCGCGTCGGTGCCGTAAAGGGCGTCGTAAAGCGAGCCCCAGCGCGCGTTCGCGGCGTTCAGCGCATAGCGTGCGTTCATCACCGGCACCACGAGCTGCGGTCCGGCAATCGCCGCGATCTCGGGATCGACCGTCGCGGTCGTGACTTCAAAGTCTGGCCCCTCTGGCAGCAGATAGCCGATCTCGCGCAGAAACGCCTCGTATTCGGCGCCGTCGATCGCGCCGCCCTTGTGCTCGCGGCACCAGGCGTCGATCCTTTCCTGCATCCCGTCGCGGACCTTGAGGAGTTCGCGGTTCTTCGGCGCCAGATCGCGAAAGATATCGGCCAGGCCGGACCACAGCCGCTCGGCATCGACGCCGGTCCCCGGCAGCGCCTCCTCGTCGATGAACCGCTTGAGTTCCGTGGCGACCTTCAATCCTGCGATCTCGACCCGGTCCGGCATCGTCTTCTCCCCTTGCAGCCCGTTGGCGGGGAGATTGGCCAGAACCTCATGCGAGTCAACCGATCGCTTCGATCAGGCGGCCTAGTCAGGCGATCGCGCGGCTCGCGCGAGGTCATCGAGAAGACCTGTCAATTCGCCCAGATGCGCGATCTGGCGGAAGCGCGGCTCGGTTTCCGGGGTTTCGGCGTGCTCCAGCGCCCAGGTCAGCTCGTGCGGCACGTGCACGGCCCAGGCTCCGGATGCGAGTGCCGGGACGATATCGGACTTGAGCGAATTGCCGACCATCACGGCACGCCCGGGGCCGTCGCCATGGCGGTCGAACAGACGCCGGTAGACATCGGCGGACTTGTCGCTGACGATCTCGACCGCATCGAAAAAGTCGCCGAGCCCGGAGGCGGCGAGCTTGCGCTCCTGATCGAAAAGATCGCCCTTGGTGATCATCACCAGTCGATAGGTGCCGGCAAGTCCGGCCAGCGTCTCCTGCGCATGCGGCAGCGTCTCGACAGGATGGGACAGCATCTGCCGCCCGGCATCAAGGATCTCGGAGATGACGGCGGCGGGAATCCGGCCCTGCGAGACCTCGATCGCGGTCTCGATCATCGAAAGCATGAAGCCCTTGATGCCGAAGCCGTAGTGCTCGAGGTTGCGCCGTTCCGCGGCGAGCAGCCGCTCCAGGAGGTCCTCGGCCGGCGCGTGGGGGCCGACCAGCTCGGCGAACCGCTCCTCGGTCAGACGGAAGACCCGCTCGTTCTGCCAGAGCGTGTCGTCGGCGTCGAAGCCGATCAGCGAAATGGAGTTGGCGCGGGACATGGCGGATCATCTGGTCCGGGAAAGAGGGTTTCAGTCTAACGATGACCCGGCTGAGTTCAACCGGTCGAAGCATCTATGAAACTGTCGAATATCCGGCCTATAGTTCATGGGCTCCCGGCCGCGCAGATACCGGACCGGACAGACCCGTTTCAATCCTTCCTCATGAGGGCCGCCGCATGAAGACCCTTCTTTCCACCGCAGCCGTTCTGGCGCTGAGCGTCGGCTTCGCCGGATCGGCGTGGGCCGACTATCACCTGACGATCCTGCATACGAACGATGTCCACAGCCGCATCGAGCCGATCAACAAATACGATTCGACCTGCGGAGAAGAGGATCTGGCCGCCGACGCCTGCTTCGGTGGTGTGGCGCGGATCGTCCAGGCTATCGCCGACGAGACGGCCAAATTTGACAACGTCCTCGTCCTGGATGCGGGCGATCAGTTCCAGGGCTCGCTATTCTATACCTATTACCACGGCAAGGCCGCAGCGGAGTTCATGAAGGATGCCGGCTACGAGGCGATGGCCGTCGGCAACCACGAATTCGACAACGGGCCGGAGACGCTGGTCGCCTTCGTCAAGGAACTGCCCTTTCCGGTGCTGATGGCGAACGCCGACACCAGCCGGGAGGCGGAACTCCAGGACCTGGTGAAGCCGTCGGCCGTGATCGACAAGGCCGGCGAGAAGATCGGCATCATCGGCCTGACGCCGCAGGACAACGCCGATCTGACGAGCGCCGGCAAGACGATCGACTTTTCCGATCCGATCCCGGCCGTCCAGGCCGAGGTCGAGAGGCTGACCGGTCAGGGCATCGACAAGATCATTCTCCTCAGCCATTCGGGATACGAGGTCGACAAGCGCATCGCGGCGGCCGTGGACGGCATCGATATCATCGTCGGAGGCCATTCCCACACGCTGCTCTCCAACACCGACGACAGCGCGGCCGGCCCCTATCCCACCCTGGTCAAATCGCCCGACGGAACCGAAGTGCCGATCGTCCAGGCCTATTCCTACGGCAAGTTTCTGGGAGAGATCGAAGTCACCTTCGATGACGATGGCAAGGTGACGGAGGCCAAAGGCGATCCGATCCTGCTCGATGCCTCGCATCCCGAGGACGAGGCGGTGAAGGCGCGCGTCGCCGAGCTGGCCAAGCCGCTGGAGGAGATCCGCCAGAAAGTCGTCGGCAACACGGCGGAGGCGATCGACGGCTCGCGCGAGGTCTGCCGCGCCGCCGAATGCGCCATGGGCGACCTCGTCACCGACGCCATGCTCGACCACGTCAAGGATCAGGGAACGCAGATCGCCATCACCAATGGCGGCGGTCTGCGCGCTTCGATCGACGCCGGCGAGGTCACGATGGGCGAGGTGCTGACGGTGCTGCCGTTCCAGAACACGCTTTCGACTTTCCAGCTCAAGGGCGCCGACGTGGTGGCCGCGCTGGAAAACGGCGTCAGTCAGGTCGAGGAGGGGGCCGGGCGCTTTCCGCAGGTGGCCGGTCTGAAGTTCACCTGGTCGAAGTCGGGTACCGCTGGGGAAAACCGCGTCCAGGACGTCCAGGTCGAGGAGGATGGCGCATGGACGCCGATCGACCCCGACAAGACTTATCTGGTGGTCTCCAACAACTTCATGCGCGCCGGCGGCGACGGCTATTCGGTCTTTGCTGAAAAAGGCGAAAATGCCTATGATTACGGCCCCGACCTTGCCGACGTGGTGACGGAGTACATCGCCAGTACCAACGAGCCCTACCAGCCGAAGACGGACGGACGGATCACCGAGGCCGAATAGGCCAGGGCCGTAAAGAGTCGAGGTTTTCGAATGGCTGGGCGGCCCGCCAGGGACCGTCCAGCAGCAGCCTCAATCGGGCTGATTGTCCTGGCGTTTAGTGCTCGGGAACGGCTGCAAGGCGATGCGGCGGGGGAGGAGATCGACCAGATCACCTTGGCGACCTTCAGCCTGATCGTCACTACGCTCGTGATCTCGATCGTTTCGTCGCACAATCTGCGCACCCAGAGCCTTCGGATGGTGCGGCGCATCGACGATCGCGTCGGCGTGGCGTCCATCGCCGCCCATGCCGGCCTGATCGCAATCTGGATGGTGATCGCTCTCGCCCGCTGACTCCATGAAACTCATATCGGCCATTTGACGCACGCCGTATAAGTTGATATCAACATAATATCGTTTTGGACGAGACAGGGAGGAAATGCGATGTCCTATGTCGACGGGTTCGTAATCGCGGTGCCGGCGGCCAACAAGCAAGCCTACACGGAGTTTGCCCGCAAGGCGCTACCGCTTTTCAAGGAATTCGGCGTGGTGCGGCTGGTCGAGTGCTGGCAGGACGACGTTCCAGCGGGCGAGGTCACCGACTTCTACCGCGCTGTGAAGGCCGAGGAGGGCGAGGCGGTGCTCTTCAGCTGGCTCGAATGGCCGTCCAAGGAGGTCCGCGACGCTGGCATGGCGAAGATGATAGCCGATCCCCGGATGAAAGAGATGGGCGACATGCCCTTCGACGGAAAACGCATGATCTTCGGCGGCTTCCGGCCGATCATCGACGAAACGATCTGACGATGGCCTGGGCGGCGAGGGAGACCGGCGAGACGACATGACACTCCAGCTCTACGGCCATCCCTTCGCGTCCTTCGTCTGGAAGGTGCTGATCGCGCTCTACGAGCGGGACGTGCCGTTCGAGATGCTGACGGTCGACGCCGAGCATCCGGAGCACGGCCGCGACCTCGCGGAGCGTTCGCCCACCGGACAGTTCCCGGTGCTGGTCGACGGTGCCCGGACGGTGGTCGAGTCGGCCGCCATCATCGAATATATCGATCTCCATCACGGCACGGCGGCGCCGATGACGCCGAGCGATCCGCGCGCCGCGATCGAG
Organism: Consotaella aegiceratis; assembly: GCF_036541425.1. Lineage (NCBI taxonomy): Bacteria > Pseudomonadati > Pseudomonadota > Alphaproteobacteria > Hyphomicrobiales > Aurantimonadaceae > Consotaella > Consotaella aegiceratis. The sequence goes on along the minus strand of NZ_JAZHFT010000012.1, from coordinate 95,750 downwards.
GCGCGGCAGATGGATTCGATCTTCGATGACTATGTGGCTCTGCCGATGCAGGCAATCGTCGGCAACGCCCTGCGTCCCGAAGACGCGCGCGATCCCCATGGCGTCGATGTTGCGCGCGCCACGCTGGACAAGAGCTATGCCTGGCTGGACCGCTGGATGAGAGAGCGTGAGTGGGCGGCGAACGACCGGTTCGGTCTGGCGGAATGCGCCGCAGCCCCCGCCCTGTTCTATGCCGACTGGGCGCATCCGATCCCCCAGCATCACCCGTCGCTGTGGACCTATCGCGAACGGCTGCTGGCCCGTCCTTCGGTGCGTCGCGTCGTCGACGAGGCGCGCCCTTATCGTCCCTATTTTCCGCTCGGCGCGCCGGATCGGGACTGAATGCAAACACGCGGGTGATCATCCGGGCCGCCGGGTTCGGCGTTGCGGACCTGTCTGCGATGCAAGCGGCTGGCCCGTCGGATCAAGGACGACGAGCGCGCTACGAGGTGATCCTCAATTGCTTGATACGGTTGGCGATGTCGTCGAAAATCCATTCGAGGTCTTCGGCCTCGCGCGCGTCGTAATAGTGCGGACTGTCCGGCGTCTGCGTGGCGCAGCCTTGAAGAAGGTCGGAACTGGTCTTGGTGTCGACCTCCAAACGGATGGCGTAGATTTCCGTCTTGGATGATTTCGCGGCGGTGCAGGCGGCCTGCGTGTCCTCGTTCATCTCGGCGATCACTTCGGCCAAGGTGGGCTGGGACGGGGTCGGACGGCACTCGGGGCCGGTCTCCCCATCGGCGCAGATCGTGTCGGCACTCTTGTAGGATTTGTCCCAGCGGCCATCGGCGATATAGCCGTAAGCGGTGTAGTCGGACAGCAGCTCGTTGTTGCCCAGCGTGACGTGGTTGTCGCCATCGGTCAGCAGAATGATGATCTTCTGCACGTCCTCCTTGGGCGACAGACCTTCCGTGAACGGTTCTTCCGGCGAAAGCACGCGCTGGCCCCACGCCACCCCTTCGGTGATGTTGGTGTTGCCGTCGGCGACGAGATGGTCGATGGCGGTGGTGACATCGTCATATCGTTCGGTCAGCGGGGTGATCGCCGGCGCCAGGCAGCCACTGTTCAGGCCGTTCGCGTCGTCGACCTGGGCGGTGTTGCCTTCGTTGTAATGGAAGGCGCCATATTGATCCTTGGTGATGCCGTAGGTTTCAAGGCCGCCCGCGCCGTCGGCGAGATAGCTGTTCGAATACCGCTTGCCGGAATTCTCGTCGGGCTCGTCGGGGGCGAGCAGCGGCACGAACAGGGTTCGCGGCTTCGCGCTTGTGGGCTCGGTGTCGTCCGTGGAATAGCTCTCGGCGCCGTGTTCGGTGCGCGCTTCGACGCAGCCTTTCCAGCTCGCGCCCAGGCTCTGGAACACCTTCAGACGATCGATGCCCACCGGAAACACGCTGTAGGGAACCGCATTCAGGCCGTCGGTATCCAGCCAGTCGGCGTCGGCGTTGGACGCGCCCACGTTGACGAAGGCCGAGAACGGCACCACGGCAAAGCGCATCCTTCGGCGCAGCATCTCGGTGGTGGTCAGATCCGCGATCATGGCCTTCGCGGCCTTCTTCAATTCGGTGATCTTCTGCCCACGCATCGAGCCGGTGGTATCCAGCACCAGGGCGATCTCGAACTTGGTCGGAGGATATTCGACCGTGGCGCTGGTGTGCGAGATCAGATCGTCGATGCCGACGATCGAAACCAGAGCCGCCGGCATCTCCGTATCGGCCGAGACGACGGCCCCGAAGGTGGTGAATTCGATCTTCAGATTCTGATAGCCGCCGGAATAGTTCGCCTGGATCATTCGATTGGCGATGTCGTAGGCGGTGGCCTCATCGAAATCGGCATCCTTGAGCACGGCCAGCGCCGCGCCGTCGACGGCGTCCTGCAAAGCCGATTGCGCGTTCTGGATGCGCGCCAGATCGATGGCTGCGCCAATCGCAAAGATGAGCGGGACCGCCAGGAGCGCGGTAATGACGGCGAAATTGCCGCGAGCATTGCCCGCGAACCGATCGAACATCCTTGTCTTCGCCCCCTGGATGAAAGTGAGCCAGGGGATACCGTAAGGCAGACAAATTGCCGATTGGTAAGACAGACCTCTAAAAGCGAAATGATCGGCGCGGGAGGCGAGAATTGACCTGCCCTTCTACTGTAAATGCCCTTGTCCCGGCCGCTTTTCGAAGGAACGGAGCATGGATTGGACTGCACCCGTCGACGCCTATTGCGAGCGCTTGGGCCCCGAATTCTGGGCAGAGCCGCTGAATGCGGCGTCGAACGCTGCGTTCCTCGTGGCCGCCGGACTTGGCTTGTTCCTCTGGTGGGGCGGCGGACGGCGCGACCGGCTCACGCTCGGCTTCATCGTCCTCGTGGCGATGATCGGCGTCGGCTCGTTTCTCTTCCACACGGTGGCGCAGGCCTGGGCCGGTCTTGCCGACGTCCTTCCGATCGCAGTCTTCGTCCATGCCTATTTCGCGCTGGCGCTGGCGCGATTCTGGCGTTGCGGCGTCGGCATGACCGTGCTCGGGACGGTGCTGTTCGCCGTCGCCTCCATTCCGGCCGCGGCGCTGTTGCGACCGCTGTTCGGCTCTTCCGCCAGCTACATCCCCGCCCTGGCAGCGATGCTGGGCGTCGGCATGCTGCTCGTGGCGAAAGGCCGAGGGCCTGGCCGCACGATCCTGGCCGCCGGTTGCGTCTTTGCGCTGTCGCTGGCCCTGCGGCTGGCCGACGACCCGCTGTGTCAGCGCTGGCCCTGGGGCACCCACTTCGGCTGGCACATCCTGAACGCGACGACGCTCGGCCTGCTCCTGGTCGCCGCGATCCGCGACGCTCCTCGTCGAGGCGAACCGAGCCGGACCACCCAGGGATCAGGCGGCCAGTTGGCGTAGGGCGGCGATGTCCTTGGCGGGAGAGGCGCCGAACATCCGCGAATATTCCCGGCTGAACTGTGACGGGCTTTCATAGCCCACCCGGTAGGCCGCCGTTTCCACGTTGAGGGCGTTCGAGATCAACAGCCGCCGCGCCTCGAGCAGCCGCAGCTGCTTTTGGTACTGCAGCGGCGTCATCGACGTCAGGGTCTTGAACTGGCGATGGAAGGCCGACGGGCTCAATTGGGCCACGGCGGCGAGCTCGTCGATGCGAATGGGCTCGGCAAAGCGATTGCGCAGCACGTGGATGGCGCTGACGACGCGCCGGGCGTGATCGTTCGCAAGCGTCATGCGCGCGATGCCGGCGCCGTGTGGTCCGGTGAGCAGCCAGTAGCAGATCTCTCGCATGATGGCCGGATAAAGCACGGGGATCGCCTGCGGCGTGTCGAGAAGGCGCATCGCGCGCAACATGCATTCGGCCAGCGGGCCGTCTATGTCGGTTATGAAAGCGCTGTGGCTCGTGGCGTTCGCCTGCTCCTGCGGCGTGTCGAGCGTTTCCATGACCTCCTGCATGATGCCGAGATCGAACTCGATGATGACGCCCAGATACGGTTTGCTGGGACTGGCTTCGACGACGCGCCCGGAGGCGGGCATCTCGACGTTCACCACCAGCGCCTGGCCCGCGTGGCAGTCGAAGCGCTTGGCGCCGAACGCCGTCCATTTGGTGCCCTGGATGACGGAGCAGAGGGCGGGCCTATGGATTACGTGGGAGGGCGGTTTCTCGTGATTGGACCGCAGGATCACGAGCCCATCGATCGCCGTCAGGAGCGGGCTTTTGCCGGGCTGGGCGTCCGTATAGCGGGTGACCGCCTCGAGAAGCGTGTTCCACATGCCTGCCATCCCTCCGATCGATCGTGCCTCCTGAGATGGGAGGGCGAGCAGGAATAGGCAAGAAGCCGGAAAGTTTCGGCATTCAGAGGAGATCGCCCGCTGACTACCTTCCGCTCGACCCAATCGATGCAGAGGATCTCCGGCAATGCCATCTGAAACGCCAAACATTTCGACCAACAAGATCGCCATCGTCACCGGCGGAAGCCGCGGTCTCGGACGCAGCACCGTCCTGAACCTGGCCAAGCGCGGCATCGACTCGATCTTTACCTACAAGTCCAATCTCGCCGAAGCCGAGCGAGTGGTTTCGGCGGCGACCGAGATCGGGACCAAGGCCGTGGCCTTGCAACTCGATACAAGCGACGCCGAATCGTTCGCCGCGTTCGGCGAGACGGTTCGATCGACCCTGACGCAGTGGGGAGCCGAGCGCTTCGACTATCTCGTCAACAACGCGGGGACCTCCCATCACGCCGAGATCGAAAAGACCACCGCGGCCGAGCTGGACACCCTCTATACCATCCATTTCAAGGGTGTTTTCTTCCTGACGCAGGCGCTGCTGCCGCTGATCAACGATGGCGGCCGGATCGTGAACATCTCGTCCGGACTGACTCGCATCATCTACCCTGGCAGCGCCGCCTACGCTTCCATGAAGGGCGCCGTGGAGGTGCTGACGAAATACATGGCCAAGGAATTCGGTCCGCGGCGGATCGCCGTCAACGTCGTTGCGCCGGGCGCTGTCGCCACGGATTTCAGCGGCGGCATGGTTCGCGACAATCCGGAGGTGAACAAGCGCATCGCCGAGGTAACCGCGCTCGGCCGCGCCGGCGTGCCCGAGGACATCGGCCCGATGATCGCGGCCCTGCTTGCCGAGGACAATCGTTGGGTCAACGCCCAGCGCATCGAGGTTTCGGGCGGGATGGCGATCTAGTCACGCTTGCGGCTGGCTCACGGCCTGGCCCTGATCTGTCGGCCGCGGCCGTGCTAGCGTTACACCAAAACGAAGGCCGGACACTTCCCCCGAAGTATCCGGCCCATGGCGATCCCCCGCCCGAAAAGCAACTCGGCCTCTCAAAGGCCGCCGACAACCAGCTGTTGTGGCGCTCTTTGTCTTTATTGTGTCGGGGCGATCAGAGCGCAGCCTTTTTCTGGGGCTTGCCGTTGTTCACCATCCGCTCGTTGCCCTGCAGCACCACGACGTTGGCATCCATCGGGACGCGCTCGTAGAGGTCGATGATGTCCTGATTGATGAGGCGGATGCAGCCCGAGGAGACGGCCTTGCCGACCGACCACCATTCCGGCGAGCCGTGCAGGCGGTAGAGCGTGTCCTTGTTGCCCTGATAGAGATAAAGGGCACGCGCGCCGAGCGGGTTGTTCAGGCCAGGCTCCATGCCGACGCCGCGATATGGCTCCAGATCGGGCCGCCGATCGATCATCTCGTTCGGCGGAAACCATTTCGGCCAATGCTGCTTATCGCCGATATGCGCCTCTCCGGCCCACGAGAAGCCGTCTTTGCCGACGCCGATGCCGTAGCGCATGGCGGTGCCGCCGGGTTCGACCACGTAGAGGAAGCGGTGAGCCGTATCGACGACCACCGTGCCGGGCTGGTATTCCGTCGCGTAGATCACGCGCTGGCGCAGATATTGCGGATCGATCTTTTCCACCGGGATCGCCGGCAGGGAGATCCCTTCGTCCACGGTCGCGGCGTAGGCGGAGACCGGAACGGCACCCATGGCGCCGTTGTCGCCCCACGACTGTTGGGCGTAGGCGGACACGCGGGCGAGCGCCTGCGAGGCCTCTTGGGCGCTCTGTTGCGGCGACGTCGCGCAGCCTGCCATCGCGATTGAAACGGCCAGGACGGCGCCGGCCCGCAAAAACATCGAAAATTTGGTCATGAACACCCTGGTCCGCAGCTGCAAAGGCTCGACGGCGTCGAGAGGCCAAGGCAAGGCCTGCAACGATTGAGAATTACGTACGGCTTGCCACCATGCCTGACAACGCACTCCAATAAAGCCGAAGATGGTTAACGAAAGCTTGTTGCCGCATGGTCACAGTTGACGGCGCCTGTCGCCGCGACATGTGACATCGAACGTTCATCCGCGAACACGGGGTAAGGGCTGTCGATGAATATCGGGGAGGCGTCTCGGCGGTCAGGGCTGCCACCGAAGACCATCCGCTACTACGAAGAGGTAGGCCTCGTCACGCCGGCCCGGGCGGACAACGGATATCGCGACTACCAGGAGCGCGATGTGCATCTGCTGCGCTTTCTGCAGCGATCGCGTTCCCTCGGCTTCTCCATCGACGAAGCGCGCAAGCTTCTGGCGCTTTATAAGGACGACAACCGGCATTCGGAGGACGTCCGGCGGCTGGCCCATCGGCGTATGGCCGAGATCGACCGCAAGATCGAGGAGCTGAAGTCGCTGAAGCGGGCGCTGACGACCCTGACCGAACGGTGTCATGGCGGGGATAGCCCGGACTGTCCGATTCTGGACGAGATCGCCGGCGAGTGCGCCACGCAACGGGCCGCCGGCGCGTAAGCGGCAGATCGGCGGGGTACGCTCGCCTTCCTCGCCGATGCCGTTTTGTTCGCGGGGCTCTGCCTGCCTTGCCGCGGCCGCGCTCTGCCGATAACAGGATTCCATGCCGCTGGTTTTTCCTCACCGTGTCGACCCGTTGATCGACGGCCGCCAATCGGAGCGGGCGCTGATGGTCCGGCGCGGCGTGCAACGGCTGATGATGGAGCGGCGCATCTCGCTGCTGCCCGAAGTGCCGCTGGCTTCCGGACGACGGGCGGATCTCCTATGCCTTTCGGAAAAGGGCGATTTCTCGATCATCGAGATCAAGACCTCGATCGAGGATTTTCGCGTCGACCGCAAATGGCCGGACTACCGGCTGCACTGCGACCGGCTGTACTTCGCTACCCATCCAGGCGTGCCCGTGGAGATATTTCCCAGCGTCTGCGGCCTGATCCTTTCGGATGGCTATGGCGCAGAGATCCTGCGGGAAGCACCGGAGCACAAAATGGCACCGGCAACGCGCCGGGCTCTGACCCTGCGGTTCTCGCGGCTTGCCGCCGACCGTCTGATGCAGGCGGAATGGGCTGCCAATCCGCTGTTCTCGGATGGCGCCTGAGCCTCTTCAGACGAAGATCATTGACGGCTGCCGCCCGTCGGCAGGGAAGGTTCCCGCGTTCAGCGCTGTTCGGGCCAAACGGAACCCGTTCCGGCGGTTGTCGCCGGATGCCAGAGCGTTCCGAGAAACAGGATCGAACCGCCGCTGCCCCGATGCCAGGGCGGCGCCTCAGCCCGCCGGCGGCAGGATCAGCGAGGCGCGCGCTTGGCCAGGATACGCTGGAGCGTACGCCGGTGCATCGACAGCCGCCGCGCCGTCTCCGAGACGTTGCGGTCGCACAGTTCATAGACGCGCTGGATATGTTCCCAGCGAACCCGGTCGGCCGACATCGGATTTTCCGGCGGCTCGGCCTTGTCGTTCGGGCCGTGCATCAGCGCGCCGATCACCTCGTCGGCGTCGGCCGGCTTGGCGAGATAGTCGATGGCGCCGAGCTTTACCGCGGTGACCGCCGTGGCGATGTTGCCATAGCCCGTCAGGACCACGATGCGCACGTCCTCGCGCGCCCGCTGCAGTGCTTCCACCACCTCGAGCCCGTTGCCATCGCCGAGCCGCATGTCCACGACCGCGTAGGCCGGAGCCCCGTTGGCCGCCGTCGCCAGCCCTTCGGCCACGCTCGCCGCCGTGGTCACGGCGAAGCCGCGCTGCTCCAGCGCCCGGCCAAGACGATTGAGAAAGGGACGGTCGTCATCCACAAGCAGGATCGACCGGTCCTCCGCGTTCTGGGCTTGCGCCGCGGTTGAGACGCCTTCATCCACCAGCATGATTTCACTCCTTCGGCATGGTTCAAATTGGCGCAGCGTCATGGTGTCCTTAATTTCAACCACGAAGACTATGCCCTTTCAACCGACAAGGCCGGGTCTTCGGACCCGTACGCCAGATTGCTGACAAAATTCTCGCAAGGCCAGGCAATCTCGACGACGGCGCCGGTGGCGTCCTTGTCGCGGCGATTGCCGAACGTGATCGATGCGCCGGAGCGTTCCAGCAGCACCTTGGCGATGAACAGCCCGAGGCCCAGCCCGCCGCCGGCGTTGCGCGCCGTGTGACCGCGATTGGCCAGGAAGGGATCGCCGATCCGCGTCAGGGCCTCCGTGCTGAAGCCGGGGCCGTCGTCGCTGATGATGATGCGCACCGTCTCCGCCGACCACTCGACCCAGATCAGGACCTCGCTCTTGGCGAAGTCCACCGCGTTTTCGACGAGGTTGCCGATCCCGTAGACGACCCCGGCATTGCGGCGCATCACCGGCTCGGGTCCGACCCGCTCCGCGCCCTCGACCCGGAGGGCGATGCCGAAGTCGCGGTGCGGCGCGCTGACCTCTTCGACCAGCGACAGAAGCGGCAGCCGGGCCAGATGCACCTCGCTGTCGCTGGCGAGGCTGGCGAGCCGGCGCAGGATATCCCGGCAGCGCTGCGACTGGGTGATCAGGAGGTCGACGTCGTCCCGCCGCGGATCGTCGGCCGGAACGACGATGCCCATTTCCTTGGCGACGAGGTTGATGGTGGCCAGCGGCGTGCCGAGTTCGTGGGCGGCGGCGGCCGCCAACCCGTCGAGCGCCGACAGATGCTGCTCGCGCTGGAGCACCAGTTCCGTGGCACTCAAGGCCTGCGACAGAGCGCGGGCCTCGCGGGCTTGCCAATGAATGAAGATGGCCGCAAAGACGAGCGAGACGACGATCGCGAACCAGAGCCCCGCCAGATAGAACGCGGGAAGGTTGAGCCCGATCCCGCTGGCCCAGGGAAGCGGCAGGTGGAAGAAGGCGAGGATGGTGGCGAAGATCACCGCCAAAGCGCCGAGCGCCACGGTGGCCGTGGTCGGCTGTGTGGCCGAGGCGATGACTGCCGGGACCATCAGCAACACCGCAAACGGGTTTTCCAGGCCGCCGGTCAGGTAGAGAAGCCCCGACAGCTGAACGATGTCAAAGGCCATGACCGCCGTCGTGGCTCGCAAGGGCAGGCGCCAGCTGGCCGAATTGGAAGTCCACAGGAGCAGCGTCAGGGCGGCCGACGCGGCGATGAGGACGAGGCACAGCGCCAGCGGGAACTCATAGCCGAGCCCCCACGCGACGAACAGGCAGGCCGCGGTCTGGCCGGCGACGGCGAGCCACCGCAACCGCACCAGCGTCGCAAGACGGATGCGCTGGCTCTCGCGCGTGGTCAAAGTCAGCCCGAAGGCGGGGTCGGATGTGACGGACTGGTCCATAAGCCGCGTTTTGCTGCCGCTGCGACGATCGGTCAACGGAACAGCTCATTGACAGACCATTTATTCTGTGAACGGCTCGGTCAACTTTAAGGACGCTAGGACCTCGGCTTGGCACGACTTGTCGGCACGGCGGCGGCCGGGTCGTCCGGCCATGGATGCTTCGGATAGCGGCCGCGCATTTCGGCCCGCACATCCGCCCACGATCCCCGCCAGAAACCGGGCAGATCGCGGGTGATCTGGATCGGCCGATGCGCCGGCGACAGAAGTTCGAGCGTCAGCGGCAAGCGCCCATCGGCGATGGCCGGATGCTCGGTCAGTCCGAACAGCTCCTGCACCCGGATCGACAGGACTGGCTGATCCTCTTCGTAGCGGATCGGCACCCGCGAACCCGAAGGTGCCTCGAAATGCGACGGCGCCAGGGCGTCGATCCTTGAGGCCAGATGGTGCGGGACGAGGGCGAGGAGGGCGTCGCGCACCGTGGCCGGGGTTATGTCTGCAAGGCGTGTGACGCCGGGCAGGAAGGGCAGCAGCCAATCGTCCAGCCTGGCTGCGAGTGTCTGGTCCGAGAGGTCCGGCCACGGGTCGCCATAGGCGGCCGCGAGAAAGCGCAAGCGGCGGAGCAGGCGTTCGCCGTCCTTGCCGAGCGGGAGGGCAGGCAAGCCGTACTTGCGGATGCCGTCCATCAAGGCCCTGGTCGCCGCCTCGTCCTTCGGCACGGGCTGCTGCATTTCCTCCAGCTTGGCGCGGCCCAATCGCCGAATCCGGCGCGCGCGCACCTCGCCGCTCGGCGCGCCGAAAAGCAGCTGGTCCTCGGTGACGATCCGGTCGGCGAACAGCGCTTCGATCGCCTCCCCCGTGATCCGTGCGGCGGCGCGTATGCGGCCCGCGCGGGCTTGGCCTTGCAGGTCGGCGACCACCAGGAACGGTGCGTCGGCCAGAGGCGAAACCTCGTCGACCATGCCGCCGCGTCCGTTCGCCAGAACGAAATGGCCGCGTGCGCCGCGGGCTACCGCCACCCGGTCGGGGTAGGCGAGGGCGAGCAGCGCGCCATCGTCGCCGAGTTCGGGGGACGATTCGGAGGCCGAGCCTGCCGCCGTCGCGATGCGCGCGGCGAGCCCGGCGGCGGCCTTCGCGCGCGGGCTCCTGTCGGAGCGGAATCGGCGCCGTCGTTCGCTGAGATCGATGTCGTTGCCGCCGAGTCCCGGCTCGGTCAACAGCAATGTGAGCTCTGCCGCCTGGCGGCGGTCGGCGGGGGCGACGGCGGCCACCATATGCGCGAGGCGCGGCGGCAGCGGCAGGGCGCGCATCGATTCACCCACTGGCGTCAGACGGCCGTCCTCGTCGAGGGCGCGGAGATCGGCCAAAAGATTGCGCGCCTCGGCGAGGGCGGGCGTGGGCGGCGGGTCGAGAAAGGCGAGGCTGCGCGGGTCGGCGACACCCCAGGCGGCACAGTCGAGGACCAGCCCAGAGAGATCGCTCGCCAGGATTTCCGGCCGGTCGAAGCGGTCGAACGCCGCCGTCTGCTCCTCGCGCCACAGGCGGATCGCGGTTCCCGGCGCCGTGCGCCCCGCGCGGCCGGCGCGCTGGTCGGCCGCAGCCTGGCTGATGCGCGCCGTCTCCAGCCGCGTGAGCCCTGTGGCGGGCTCGAAGACCGGTCGGCGCCGAAGGCCGGAATCGATCACGATGGTGACGCCGTCGATGGTGATCGAGGTCTCGGCGATCGACGTCGCCAGCACGATCTTGCGCCGGCCTTCCACCGTCGGCCGGATGGCGCGGTCCTGGGCCGCGCCATCCAGGGCGCCATAGAGCGGCGCGACCAGCACGTTGTCCGGGGCGAGCGGCGCCAACCGCTCGGCGACCCGCTCGATCTCGCGCTGGCCGGGCAGAAAGACGAGGATCGATCCGGTTTCCTCGGTGAGCGCGGACCGCACGGCCGCGACGACGGCGTCCTCGGTGGGGATCGTCCCCGGCGTGTCCCGATAGCGGATGGCGACGGGAAAGCTGCGGCCCCGGCTTTCGATCACGGGAGCGTCGCCGACAAGTGTCGCGATACGCGCGCCGTCGAGGGTCGCCGACATGACGACGAGACGGAGGTCCTCGCGCAGGCCGGAGCGCACGTCGAGCGCCAGAGCCAGACCGAAATCGGCATCGAGCGAGCGCTCGTGAAACTCGTCGAAGATCACCGCCGAGACGCCGGCCAGCTCGGGATCGGCGAGGACCATTCTGGTGAATACGCCCTCGGTGACGACCTCAACGCGGGTTCTTCTCGATATCCTGGTGTCGAGCCGCATGCGCCAGCCGACCGTCTCGCCCACGTCCTCGCCGACGAGTTCGGCCATGCGCCGGGCGGCGGCCCGCGCGGCAAGGCGGCGCGGCTCGACCAGAAGGATCTTGCCGTTGCCGACGAAGGTGGAATCGAGCAGAGCGAGCGGAACCAGGGTCGTCTTGCCGGCACCGGGAGGCGCAACCAGAACGGCGGCCGTGCCCGTCTCCAGCGTCGCAAGCAGCTCCGGCAGGGCTTCGCTCACCGGCAACACGGGCAGAGGGCGGCTCACGCGGTGCCTCCGACTTCGACGATCGGGCCGCCGGCGGCTTCGGCATCCTCGCGGTCGTGCGTCACCAGAACGGCAGGGATCTTTCGCGCTTCGACCAGGCCGAAGACGAGATCGCGCATCGAGGCCCGGAGGGCGGCGTCGAGCCGCGAGAACGGCTCGTCCAGAAGCAGCGCACGCGGCTCGGCGAGCAGCGTGCGGGCGAGCGCCACGCGCGCCTGCTGGCCGCCGGACAGCGTTGCCGGATCGCGGTCGAAGAGGCCGGGCAGGTCCACTTCCGCGAGCATGACCATGGCCGCCTCGCGCCGGCGGGCACGGCCGCGAATGCGAGGGCTGAGACCGAACAGCAGATTGGCGCCGACCGACATGTGCGGGAACAGCAGCGCGTCCTGAAAGAGCAGGCCGACACTGCGCTGCTCCGGCGCGAGCGACGACAGGTCCCGGCCGTCGAGCCGCACGTCGCCCTCGGCTTCGAAGGCGGAGTCGAGGAAGCCGCCGATGAAGGCCAGCAGGCTCGACTTGCCCGATCCCGACGGACCCATCACCGTCAGCGTCTTGCCGGGGGCGACGGTGCGGTCGAGCGCCAGCAACGGCCGCCCGGCGAGGCGGATCGCGACGTCGACGAATTGCAGCCCCGGTTGCTCGCTCATCCCGGCCTCATGCCGCGCCGATGCCGGTAAAGCAAGGCGGGGGCGGCCGTCGCCAAGGCAAAGGCGAGAAACGGCAAGGCCGTCTGCAGAAGTCCGTAGGCGCCGATGATACGTCGGTCGCCGCCGGAGGCCGATGCCACCGCCTCGGTTGTGATGGTCGGCAGCCGACCGGCGCCGATCAGGACCGTGGGCAGATATTGGCCGACCGAAACGGCGAAGCCGATGGCCGCGGCGGTGAGCGCCGGAGCCAGAAGAAGCGGCAGACGGATGTGCAGGAAAACGGCCGGCTTCGACCGGCCGAGACTGGCGCCCATTCGTTCGAAGCGCGGATCGAGCGAAAACCAGGGATCGGCCAGTGCCAGGGCGACATAGGGCGCCACGAAGACCAGATGGACAACCACGAGCAGCGCAAGGCTCGGCTTGAGGCCCAATGCCAATGCGGTGATCTGAAGGCCGAAGACGAAGGCGATCTGCGGCACGATGAGCGGCAGATAGAGCAGCCCGGCGATGAAGCGGGGCAGCTGTCGGCGCTCGGATGCAGCCGAAGACGCAGAATGCCGCAGCGATTCCAGGAGAGCGACCACCAAGACGAGCGCCAATCCGGCGGCGCACAGGCCGACGACGGCCGTCGTTCGGAGGGGGCCGGCCGCGGCATCCAGCGCGTGCATCCATGCACGGGGTGACAGGCTCGGCGGCCACAGGGCCGGAAACGCCCAGAAGCCGGCCACCGACCATAGCGCAAGCCCCAGCAGGCCAAGGCAGAGCGCCAGCGTCGCCAAGGTGATCGGCACGCCGGCAGCGCCCCGGGCGACGCGATCCTCGACCATGCGGGCTCCCCGGTGGACGGCAAGCCGGCAGACGCGGTTGCCCAGCCGTTCCAAGAGCATCCAGGTAGCCAGGACGGCGAGCGTGATGCCGAGCTGCAGCAGTGCGCCGGCGGACGCCATGAAGCGCATGGCGAGATCGGGGTCGCCCATCCACTTCAGCAGGCGCACGGCCAGCGGCGCGGGCGTCGTCGGCCCGAGGATCAGCGCCACGTCGACGACGGAGGAGGCAAAGGCCGCCACCGCCAGGACCGGCAGGCGAATCTGGCGGTAGACCTCAGGCCATACTCCGAGGATGAAGCCGGCCATCCGGCCGTAGCCGAGCGAACGCGCCAGGCGCAGCCGGCGGACCGGATCGGCCTGCGGCAGGGCGGCGAAGACGACGAGCAGCAGGAACGGCACTTCCTTGACGATCAGCCCGGCCATCATGGCGAGACCGAGCGGGTCTCCCACGATCAGGAGATCGGGCGGGCGGGACCAGCCGAAGGGAAGGGCCGCGAGACGAAACAAAAGGCCGGAGGGAGCGACGATCAGGGCAAATCCGAAGGCGGCGGCGGCATGCGGCACGGCCAGCATGGGACCGAGCACCTGTCGGGCGAATCGAAAGAAGGCGGTGCCTGAAAAGGCGGCGACGAAACCCAGCACCGAAAGAAGTGCAATCAGCGTCGTCGCCAGCCCCACGGCGAAGCTGAGCGCCGCCGATTGCCAGAGCCCCGGCATGGCAAGGAGGTGGCGAAACGGGGCGAGCGACAGATCCGTGCCGCCCAGCGCCGGCAGATAGCCGAAGGCGGGCGCCAGAATGCCCATGAGCCCGACGGCCACCGGCGCAGCCAGCAGCAGGGCGATGAGATGGGGAAGACGTGCAGCGCTCCCCAGACCAAAGAACGAGCGAGGTTGCCGGTTTTTGCCGACACGAGGGCGAACCGACTTTGGCTGAGACGGAAGCAAGAGGTCTAGCTCCCGTAGCGGCGCTTCCATTCCTCTTCGATCCGCGCGACCCAGGACGGATGCGGCTCCGGCAGCACGGGGCCGAGTTCATCAGGGGCAAGGGTGGCGACGCCGCGATCGATCGCTTCGAAGGTCGCGCGATCGTTTTCGGAGAGTTTGTCCATGGCCAGAACGGTCGGATCGCCCCAATAGTGCGGATCGGCCTTGCGGGCCTGTGCCTCGGGCGAGATCAGGAAGTTCGCGACGACCATCGCGCCGGCCTTGGCGCTGGCGTTGTAAGGGATCGCCACGAAATGGGTGTTGCCGAGCGTGCCGCCAGGGAAGGTGAAGGAGCGGACCGTATCGGGCAACTCGCCGGCTTCGACCGCAGCGGACGCCTCCGAGGGATTGAAGGCGAAGATGATGTTGAGTTCGCCGTCCGCGAGAAGCTGCTTCATCGCCGGATAGTTCTGCGGATAGGTTTTCCCCTTGCGCCAGAGCACTGGCTGCAACTGGTCGAGATAGGCCCAGAGCGGCGCCGTCATCTCATCGAACGTCGCATCGTCGACGGCTTCCTGAAGCTTGTCGGGGTCGGCGATCGTTTCCGACAGGATCTGCTTGAGAAAGCTCGTACCGATAAAATCGGGCGGCGCCGGATAGGAAAACCGGCCGGGATGCTGCTTGGCCCAGGCCAGCAGCTCCTCGGCGGATTTCGGCATGTCCGAGACCGGCCCCGCGCGCGCCGTATCGGTAAAGAAGACGAGCTTGGCCCCGCCCCAGGGGGATTCCTGGCCATCCGTCGGGATGGTGAAATCGGTGAGGATGGTCGGCTGGTTCTCGATGTCGACATAGCGCCAATTCGGCAGCGTGTCGGCGAAGCCGGGCGCCAGCAGGCCATGCTCCTTCATCGATGCGAAGTTTTCTCCATTGATCCAGATGAGATCGATGGCGCCGCCCTCATCGACGCCGGCGGTTTTTTCGGCGAGCACCTGGGAGACGGCATTGGCCGTGTCGTCCAGCTTCACATGCTTCAACTCGACGCCGTAATCCTCTGCGACTCTTTGGCCGGCCCAGCGCAGGTAGTCGTTGATGGTCTGGGACCCGCCCCAGGCGTCGAAATAGACCGTCTGTCCCTTCGCCTCGGCGAGCACCGCCGGCCAGTCGGCTGGATCGGGATCGGCCGCAACGGCCGGAAAGCCAAGCGACAGAAGGGCGATGGCGGAAAGAGCGAAACAGGAAAACACTGTCATATCCGAATAGCCGAGGAAGGGTGGAACGCCTGCGTGCCGGACCGCATTGTCCGGCGACACCGTCTTGAGCCATCGTGGCCCGCGAGTGCAAGACGCTCACTCCGCGGCTTGACGGATTGTGAGGATTCCGTGACCGTCCGTGACGAACGCGCTATCGTATCCTATAGGCCGTTGCCGAAGTGTCGGCTGATTTCAGGGAAACATCGATCATGGCGGAAGACGCGACCGACTCGCGCAAGACGTTGGTGCTGACGGGCGCCTCGCGGGGTATCGGACATGCCACCGTCAAGCGTTTCTCGCACGAAGGATGGCGGGTGATCACCTGCTCGCGGCGCGAGTTCACGGCGGATTGCCCCTGGCCGGCCGGCGAGGAGGACCACATCCGCGTCGACCTGTCGGACCAGGAGGACGTCGGCTACGCTGTCTCCGAAATCCGCCGGCGGCTGGAGGCCAACGGCTCGCGGCTTCATGCGCTGGTCAACAATGCCGCCATTTCGCCCAAGGGCGATAACGGCGCCCGCATCGATTCGATCAAGACGCCGATGCACACCTGGCGCGACGTCTTTCAGGTGAACTTCTTCGCGCCGATCATTCTCGCGCGGGGCCTGTTTCGCGAACTCGCCAACGCCGGCGGATCGATCGTCAACGTCACGTCGATCGCAGGCGGGCGGGTGCATCCCTTCGCCGGCACGGCCTATGCGACGTCCAAGGCGGCTCTCAACTCGCTAACTCGCGAGATGGCGCACGATTTCGGCCCCGCCGGCATTCGCGTCAACGCCATCGCGCCGGGCGAGATCGAGACCGCCATCCTGTCGCCCGGCACCGAGGACATGATCGTCGACATTCCTTTACGCCGGCTCGGCAAGACCGACGAGGTCGCCAACACGATCTTTTTCCTCTGCTCGGAGCAGGCATCCTATCTCAACGGGGCCGAGATCCACATCAACGGCGGCCAGCACGTCTAGAACGTGCGCTGTCAGGTTTTGCTAATCTCGTCCAGTTCCTTGGCGAGATCAGCCTTGACCAGCGCGGTCAGCAGTGCCGGCAATTCATCCCTATTCACTAGGCCGGCGAGTGTCTTCGCGTCCTCGCCCAGGCCAAGCTTAGCCGCGGCTTGCAGCGACCGCTTGTCGGCAAAGGGGTAAAGCTCGTCCCAGGCGACCTGCGCCTCGCGGAAGAAGATGTCGACACCGACGTCGCCGATGCCCTTGAATTCCTTCAGGAGCTTGCGCTCTTCGTCCGGATCGCGGTCCGCGGCGTCGCGCAGCTTGCGAAGGTCGCCATCGTAGCGCTCGAGGCACAGGGCCGCATCCTCGCCCAGGTAGCGCGATGTCGATTCGTCGTATCGGGCATAGCCGTTCCTGTTCAGCACGCGAACGCGATCTTCCCAGCTCGACGCGGCGATCTTGTCGGCGCCCGTCAAGCCGGCATCGCCGAGCGCCTTGGCGGCCTGCAAGGCCAGGTCGGCGGAGATTCGTGCGGAAAACAACACGCAGGCGTTCAGCCAGCGGAACAACGGCTCCGGCGTGTTCTGGGCCAGATCGATGCCCAGATCCCAGCTGAACGGGGTGCCGAAACGCTCCAGAAGCTCGGCGGCCTTGTCCCTTTTCGACATCGTTTCCTTCTAGAGGCTGGAGGCGGGTTTGGGCGCCTCGATCGCCGCGAACAGAAGCGCCAGCCCGGAGGTGAGGAACGACAGGCCGAGGAACAGCCCCACGGCCCAGATGGCGGTGCCTGGCAGGCCGAGAATGAGCACCATTGCCAAGACGATGTCGATGATGCCGGAAGCAACAAGCAGCCAGAACCGGGTGGTGTAGCCGCGCACCGCGCGCGCCACGGCGATGTTGAAGAGGCCGGACAACAGCAGAAACACCGCAAGCAGCCAGGTGAGCGTGATGCTGCCCGCCAGCGGATCGACGATCATCACCAGGCCGAGGATTGCCGCCAGGACGGCCAGCAGCAGGTTGGCCCAGAAGCCCGGCGCCTTGCGGGCGCGGAATGCGCTGACGATGCCGATCGCGCCGCCGACGATCAGCAGCCAGCCGAAGAAGATGGTGGAGGCAAGCGTCGCGGCAAAAGGCGCCAGTAGCGCCAGAAAGCCAACCACGGCCAACAGGGCGCCCTGAAAAATATAGAATTTTCGGTGTGCGCCGAGATGACGGCTCAGGATCGAGGCAGTAGCGACCTCGTCGGGTGAGGCGGACAGGGACATGAGATACTCCAGACTCGCATCATGTTCTCTCGCGCAAACGGAGGCTGCGAGCCACGGTTCCACCGGCCGGTAGAGAAATGGAATCGAGCGGTCCGGGGCGTGCCGGACGCAACGATCAATCGTGACGGCCGACGGCGCGGGTATGGTCGAGAAGTGAGGCGATCAGGCCGTCGAGGGCCATGCGCGCTCCGTCATCGACGAGGCGGCCGGCGTCGTCGAAGCCCTCGCGGGCGTTGGCCACCATGCACTGGGTGGTCAGCACCTCGGCGCCGAGCGTCATCATGACCGGCCTCAGCGCGGCCAGTGCGCGCATGCCCCCGTAAGGCCCCGACGAGGTGGAGGCGAGCCCCACCACGAGCCTGGCAAACGGCTGCACCGGCCGGCCGTGCACCTTTCTCACCCGGCTCACCCAATCGAGCACGTTCTTCAGAAGCGCTGGCATCGAGGCGTTGTATTCCGGGCTGACCACGAGAAGACCGTCCTGTGCGGCGATCCTATGGGCCAACAGGGCGGCGTTTTCCGGGAGGGTGCCGTGCTCGTCGAGATCCCCGTCATAGATCGGCAGCGGATAGTCGGAGAGATTGACGAAGGTGATGGTGGCCTCGGTGAGGGAGAGCAGACGAGCGGCCTCCGCCGCCAGTTTCCTGCTGTTGGAGTCCAGGCGGTTCGATCCGGGAAGGACGAGGATCCTGGCGCTCACCGTGGGTTCGCCTCAAGCCGTTCCAGCAATAGCGGCGCGTTGTGGCGGATCCTGTGAATAGATCCAGACCCGCGCCGGCGGAATGTTATCCCACACGATGGGCGAGGACGAGACGGAAAAAACGCCGGGAACAGGCTTGACCGGCGGCGTCCACGAATAGGAGAGCTGAGTCAGGTTTCCGCCCGGCACAAGTCGGGAGAAATAGGCCTTGAACAGCGCCTGCCGTCGTTCCTGGGGGAAGTTCAGGATCGGGATGGCAAAAAGGATCGCCGCGAACTTCTCGGTCGGGCGGTCGGCGAGCGTCTTGCCAAGATCGAAGCCGTCGCCCTGGATCACGTTGACCGACGGGAAGCGCCGCTTGAGCACGTCGGCAAAATCCGGGTCGTACTCGATCGAGGTGATCCGCTCCGGCGCGATGCCTTTGTCGAGAAGCACCCGTGTGACCACTCCGAGACCGGGGCCCAGCTCCAGGATGGGTCCGTTGACCTCGGTCGTGGCGTTGTCGACCATCATCGAGCAGTAGCTTCGGGACGACGGCGCGACCGCTCCCATCTTGAGCGGATGGCGCACCCAGGTTCCGAAGAACTTTGCCCAGTCGCCACCGTCTGCCGAGGTCGTCTTTTGCGGGCTGGCCATGTCATTCCTGTTTGAAATTCGGTTCGTCGAAGGGTCGGAGGAGCCCGATCAGCGGCGATAAACGAGCACCCGCGCCGGCGGCAGGTTGCGCTTGATCCAGGAACTGGTGGCTAGGCTGGCGTCGATCCGCGCCGGCTTGACCGGTACGGTGAAGGCATAGGAAAACTGGATGAAGGGCAGTCCGGCCTGCATCCGATGAAGGGTGGCATCGAGCAGCGCCTCGCGCTGTTTTTCCGGCCGCGTGAACAGCGGCAGGCTGGAGACCACGGCCGCCAGCTGGCCGTCGCCGATGGCACGTTCGAGGGCCGGACCCGGCCGATAGGCGTCGCCCTCGATCACGTGGGCCTTCGGAAAGCGCGACCGCAACAGGACGCAGAACTCGCGCGAATATTCGATCAGGACCAGGCGATCTTCGGAGATACCCCGCTCGATCAGGCAACTGGTGACGACCCCGGTGCCGGGACCGAGCTCGAGGACGAAATGCCCCTTGGCGACCTTGTCGAGCGGAACATAGGCGGCCATGGCGCGGCCGAGGGTTCGCGACGAGGGCGATACCGCGCCGATCTGCAGGGGCTTCTGCAGCCATCCGCGAAAGAAGCGGGCCTCGTCCGCCATCTTGGCGCGCATCTCCTCGCTCTTCAGGCGCGGAATGATGCGCGCGAGGGGATCCTTGAGGTCGGGTTCGGTCTGCCTCATCAGCGGTGGGTCCCCCTTGGCCCGCTCATCTCGACTCGGGACGCGGCACTCGAAAAACACATGCCTGCGGAATGTCATAGTTTCATGACGTTTGGAATATGGTCAGTGCCTAAGGGGTTCCCGACAAAGCCGTGATTTGCCGCATCGGCCGCCGGTCGATCGATGCGGTCCGGGCCGAGGCGGGCGGTGGGGGTCAGCCTTCGCTGAGGCCTTCGAAGAACTCCTTCATGCGGGCGAAGAAGCCGTTCGATTGGGGCGAATTTTCGGAAAAGGAAATCTCCTCGAATTCCTCGAGAAGCTCGCGCTGGCGGCGTGACAGGTTCTGCGGCGTTTCGACGGTGACCTGAATGAAGAGGTCGCCGGTCTGGTTCGAGCGCAGGACGGGCATGCCCTTGCCGCGAACGCGGAACTGCTTGCCGGTCTGCGTGCCCTCGGGCACCTTCACGCGCGTCGTGGTGCCGTCGAGCGTGTTGACCTCGAAGGCGCCGCCCAAGGCGGCGGTCGTCATCGAAATGGGGATCTTGCAGAACAGATCGGCGCCGTCGCGCTGGAACAGTTCGTGCGGCTTGACCGACAGGAAGATGTAAAGATCGCCGGCCGGGCCACCGCGCAGGCCGGCCTCGCCCTCGCCAGCCAGACGGATGCGCGTGCCGTCCTCGATGCCGGCCGGGATGTTGACCGACAGCGTTCGTTCTTCCGGCAGGCGCCCCTTGCCGCCGCACTTGGTGCAGGGATCGGCGATGACGTCGCCGCGGCCCTGGCAGGTGGGGCAGGTGCGCTCGATCGAGAAGAACCCTTGCGCAGCGCGCACGCGACCGACACCACCGCAGGTCGGGCAGGCGCGCGGAGAGGTGCCGGGCTTGGCGCCGGTGCCGGAACACTCGTCGCACTGGATCGTCGTCGGCACGCCGATTTCAGCGGTCTTGCCGGCGTAGGCCTCTTCCAGCGAAATCTCCATGTTGTAGCGCAGATCCGAGCCGCGCTCGCGCCCCGCCGTTCCGGATGCGCGGCCACCGCGCCGCTGGCCCATCATCTCGCCGAAGATGTCGTCGAAGATATCGGCCATGGAAGAGGAGAAGTCGGCGCGGAAGCCGCCGGCACCGCCGCCGTTCTGGAAGGCGGCATGGCCGAACCGGTCGTAGGCCGCCCGCTTCTGCGGGTCCTTCAGGACCTCGTAGGCCTCGTTGATTTCCTTGAACTTGACTTCCGCGCTGGAGTCGTCGGGGTTGCGATCCGGATGGTATTGCATCGCGAGCTTGCGGAACGCGGATTTGAGGGCTTTCTCGTCACACCCTCGCGAGACGCCGAGCGTCTCGTAGTAATCGGCCTTCATCGATAAAAATCCATCGGTTTTCGCAAGAACAGGCAACTCGGCCCGGCGACGTCAGCCGCCGGCCGGAATGCGCGACTCGGTGGAATGTAGGAACGATTCTAGCACGTCGCCATACCGTCGCACCATAAGGAGCGCAGATAAAGCACTCGACAGCCCTGCTATGCCGCCAGCGAGGTGACCGAGGCGCGGCGCGGCGTGCCGCCGGACAGCCAACGCGCCACCCGCCTTTCGAAGAACCGTTCCGAGGCGAGGGCGACCGCTATGGTCGCCAGCATCGGCAGCAGCCAGAAGACGTAGAAACCGGTGAAGCCGGCTGGCGCCAGCACGTGCTTCCAGAGCAGGCCGAGAAAGAGCATTTCCATGACCGGATGCCAAAGATAGATGCCGAAGGATACGCGGGTGATCGGCATCAGGAAGCCGAGCCAATCGGTGGAGTGCGGCCGGGCGGTCTCGGCGAGGGCGGTGCAGAGCATGGCACCGGCAAATCCCGCAAGTACCAGGTAGACGTTCCATTCGAGGATCATCGCGGCGCCGGCGACCCCCAGGAAGGCGAGGCCAGGCCAATGCGACCGGATGTCGAACACGCGGCGCTCGACCAGGATCGCGACCATCGCCCCGATCTGGAAATCGGCGAACGCGCGATAGGCGCCCAGATTGTCCGCCGTCGTCCAATGCCCATGGGGAAAGACGCCCGCAGCGCTGGCGATCTCCAGGCCGGCGATCCACAGCGCCGAGAAGGCGGCCAAAGCGCCCAGACCTTTGCGCTGGACCAGCACGACGATCAGCGGAAACAGGATGTAACAGAAGAACTCGGCGCTGACGGACCAGGAGACATAGTTGAAGGCGAGGTAGTCGGTGGTGCCCCAGGCATGCACGGCCAGCAGGTGAAAGGGCAGAAGCGCCAGATCCCAGCGCCGCGGCTCGCCACTCGAAAACCCGGTGATCACCATGCCGACGGCGATCGCGACGAAAAACGAAAGCGTCAGCAGGTGCAGCGGGTAGAGCCGTGCAACACGCTTGCGCAGGAACGTCAGATAGTCGCCCGGGCCTTTCAGCCGGTGGCGATAAAGGGTCGTGATGAAGAAGCCCGAGATCATGAAGAACATGTCGAGCAGCGGCAGCAGCCGGTGCAGAAAGGCGATGCCCGCCTCGCCGCCGGCCGGTGCATAGAAGAGAAAGTGATAGCTCATGACCAGCATGGCGGCGGTGAGCCGCCAGCAGTCAAAGATCCGAAAGTACACTTTTTACCCTTGCTGGCGGTTGCTGCGACCGGCGAAGCCGTTCGCGCTCTCGAAGGAGGCTTCGTTTCTATGCTCGAAAAGATAGCGCTCCGGAGCGTGGCGTGGGTTAACGCGGCCTCATTGCATGAACAAAAGGTTAATGCTTGTGCTTTCGCCGGCCCGGAAAAATGGGCTCGAAAGAGGCCGGTTACGGTTCAATGCCGCTGGTGACGCGGCGAGCCCAACAGCGAGATCATCGCCGACGACGCATCGTGACGAGGCGCCGGCCCGCTTATTCCTCCGAAATCTCGGCGCCGCCGTCTCCAAGCAGATGGATGCGCCGCGTGATGCGCAATGCCTTCAGGAACGTCTCGTCGTGGCTGATCACCAGGAGCGCGCCGTCATAGGCTTGCAGGCCGGCTTCCAGCGCTTCGATCGAGACGAGATCGAGATGGTTGGTCGGCTCGTCGAGGAGCAGCAATTGAGGGGGGCGGTTGCCGCCGAGCACCGCCGCGAGGCCGGCGCGCAGCATTTCGCCGCCGCTGAGACTGCCGGTGGTCTGCAGCGCCGCATCGGCCCGGAAGAGAAAGCGGGCCAGCGCTGCGCGGCAGGCGTTTTCGTCGGCCTGCGGATTGAGCCGCCTGAAATTGTCGCGGATCGACAGGGCCGGATCGAGCAGGCTCATGGCCTGATCGAGAACGGCATGCGGCCCCAGAATGCGCGCCTCGCCGGCAAAGGGCGGCAGCACCCCGGTGAGCAGTTTGAACAGTGTGGTCTTGCCCGAGCCGTTGGCGCCCGTCACCGCCAGATGCTCCGGTCCCACCATGGCGAAGCCGAGGTTGCGAACGGTCGGCGCCGCCGGATCGTATCCGCCGCTCAGGTCGCGGACGTCGACGATCGTCTTGCCCTGTGCCAGGCCGGTCGAGCCGATCGAGGCCGACAGCGTCGCGAGCCTTTCGACCCCGGCCTGGGCCTCGTCGCGCTCGGCGGCAGCCGCCTCCATCATGCGGGTGGCGAGCCGCGCGCTCGAACCGCCTGTCTGTTCGGCGCGGTTCTTCATGGCGTTGAGCAGAATCTTCGGCTGGTCGCCCTTGGTGCGCTTGCGGCGACCGGCGGCGTCCTTGCGCGCCTTGCGCTCCTTCTGCACCTGCACCTTGCGGCCGACGTCCTCGACCGCGCGTTCGGCGGTTTCCAGCCGGTGTTCGGCGGCGGCCAGCTCGACCGTCTTCTGCTCGCGATAATGCTCCCAGTTGCCGCCATAGGTCCTGGCGCCGAGGGAGGTCAGTTCGACGATGGCATCCATGTGGCCGAGCAGTTCGCGGTCGTGCGAGACGACCACCGCGCAACGCCGCCAGGCGGCAAGGAGATCGGCAACCGCATGGCGCCCGGCTCGATCCATGTTGTTGGTCGGTTCGTCGAGCAGAATGATGTCGGGCTCCTGGAAGACGAGCGCCGCGAGCAGGATGCGCGTCTGCTGGCCGCCGCTGAACCGGCTCAGCCGATCCTCGGGCGAAGCGCCGTCCAGACCGACGTCGGCCAAGGCGGACTGAAAGCGGGCCTCAAGCGTCCAGTCAGCGTCGGCGATCTCGTCGGGCGACGCCTCGCCGCGCTCGATCCGCTCCAGAAGCGCGAGTTGGCCGCCGATGGCGAAGGCATCCGCCAGCGTTTCATCCGCGTCGATCTGCACGGCCTGGCGCAGCATCGCGGGGCGGCCGGTTCGCGCAACGGAGCCGGACCCCGGCGCCAATTGCCCGGCGAGCAGCCGCAAAAGGGTGGATTTGCCGACGCCGTTGCGTCCGACGAGGCCGGTGCGGCCCTCGCCGACGGAGAGATTCAAATGATCGAAAAGGCGATGGCCGTCAGGCGTCGACCAGGACAGGTCCTTGCAGACAATAGCGGAAGACATGGCGAGCGATTTCCAGATGAGCCGTGTGGGGGAGGGTGGCGTTCATCTGGATGCGCATCGGTCTGCCGTGTTTGTGGATGGACCTGTTCGACGAGTGTGAAAATACGAAAACGGCGCGGCATGTTCAAGGGATGGCCGCCCGACCTCAGCGTTGCGTCTTGCGATCGGTCTCCACGCGGACCAGGGCTCGAAGGTCGTGCACCACTGCCTCCGGGTTCTCGAAATAGCCGAAGTGTCCGCCGCGTTCATGGGCGTTCGCATAGACGATGTTGAAAAACGATGCGCGGGGACCGCCCTCGAATAGCTCAATGCGATCCGCCGTTGCAACGCCCGGAGGGTTCTCACCGCCGAGGAACGTGATACCGACCGGCGCCTCGACGACAGGCTTTCGATCGTGCGAGGGCAACCATGGATAGCGCGCGGCATCGGCATAAGCGCGCATGGAGGAGCCGGCCGTGCCCGTGGCCCAATAGATCGTCGCGTTCGCCAGCATGTGCTCTCGGTCGAACACGCGCTCGGGGTCGCCTGTCGGGCGGCCGGTCTCGTCCCGGCTATCGCCCCAGGCCCGCCAGCGTTCGAGCAGCCAAGCCAGGAGGCCGACGGGCGAGTCGGTCAGCGCGTAGGCCAGGGTCTGCGGGTCGAGCACGTGCACGGCGAAATGCGCGGCGAACTTGGTGACGGTGGGAGACACTTTTGCGCCCGTATCCCAGGCACGCGCCGCGACGTTCCAGGGCATGGCGGTGCCGAACTGGTCGAGCAGCATCGGATGCATGAGGTGAACGCCGGCGAGGTGATCCGCGTATTTGTGGCCGAGCTGGGAGGTGATCAACGCACCCCAGTCGCCGCCACTCGCCATGTAGCGGTCGAACCCTAGCCTTTCGGTCATCAGTCGATGCCAGAGATCGGCGACCTGCCAGAAGCAGAGACCCGCGCGCGGCACCGGTCCCGAAAAGCCGTAGCCCGGCAGGGACGGCACGATGACTTCGAAGGCATCATCCGCGTGGCCGCCGTGGGCGGCAGGATTGCTCAAGGGGCCGATCACCCGCTCCATGTCCCAGAAAGACCAAGGCCAGCCATGGGTCAAGATCAGGGGCTTCGGCGCGGGGCCCTTGCCCGGCGCACGCAGGAAATGGATCGGGATGCCGTCGATCTCGACACGCCAGTTGTCCCAGGAATTGATCCGCGCCTCGACCGCGCGCCAGTCGAAAGTCTCGGCCCAGTCGCGAGCAAGGCCTTTCAGATACCCGGCCTCGACGCCGTAGGACCAATCCTCGTTGTCCGGATCGTCTGGCCACCGCGTGGCGCGGATGCGGGCGGTCATGTCGTCGAGGACGTCCTGGGCGATATCAATGGGTGCTTTGACGGGGATCATCGAACCCGGCTTTCATCCGTCTCGGGTGGCTTGGGCAATGCGTTCGGCAACAGCGATCAACGCGGCCCGTTCTTCGGGGCTGACGTGCCGCAGGGCGCGTTCGCGGATGGCGGCGGCATGAATGGGGCGCGCGGTGGCGAGGGCCTCACTGCCGGTCTGTGTCGACGCCGCGCAGGCTGTTCCGGAATCGGTGCCGCGGGCGATCAGACCGCGTTCCTCCATACGTCGCAGCTGATGCGACAGGCGGCTCTTGTCCCAACCAAGCGAGGCGAGAAGATCCCGCTGGGCCAGGCGTCCGTCGCCCAGATCCTCAAGCCGCGACAGGATTGCGAAATCTGCGCCTGAAAGATTCGTTCTGGCAGTGATGTCGCGCCCCACCGCCTGGCAGGCATCGTCGCCCAGCGTCTTGAGCGCGTGCCAGAGCGCGCGTTCCTCAGGCGAAAGCGGCGTCGTGCCCGGCTCAGCCATAAGTCTTCACCGGAAAGCGGTTTGCGAGAGCTTCAAACATAGCTGCGAGCGGCGCAGCAGCGACGTGAAACGCATCCGTATCGGTCATGCCGAAGCCGATGGTGTCGTCTTCGGTTTGCGCCAGCTTTTGGAACACCGCAGCGGCAAAGTCGTCCAGTGGAGCGCCGTGGGAGGCATCCGGTCCGGCCAAGCCGGTCTGGACGGCAGGCGGGACGATTTCGACCACTCGGCAAGGCGTCCCCTCAAGCGCATGCTGCAGGGTGACGGTGTAGCTGTGGAGGGCGGCCTTGCAGGCGCTGTAGACCGGCGCGAAGGGCTGCGGAACGTAAGCGCCGCCGGAGGTCACGTTGGCTATCAGTGCAGGCTGGCCTTGCGCGAGCAGAGGAGGCACCAGCAGATGATTCAGGTGGATGGGGCCGGACAGGAGCACATCGATCTCCCTCTGCCGCTCGGGCCAGGGAGCCGCGTCCTCGGCCAACGCGATCCGACGCTGGATACCGGCATTGTTGATTACGACGTTCAAGCGCGGGTGCTCGTGCCGCAGGGTCGCCGCCAACGCCTCGCGCTCTTTTGGCTTGCCCACATCGCTGACCATGGGAACGAGGCCGGGATGGGCTTTCACCACGTCGTTGAGACGCGCTCGGGACCGCCCGGTAACGATGACGGTGCCCCCGGCTTTCTGGAAGTGGAGGGCGAGAGCCAGTCCGATACCGGTACTGCCGCCCGTGATCAGCACGGTGGCGCTGGAGAGAGATAATGGCATCACGATCGGTCTATTGTTGATGTATCAACTCATACTTGATGGAAAGTTGATGTGTCAACCTTTGAAAGGCCGGAATATAGGTGGTGCCAAATTTCGCGTGGAAGACACGAGCTAGCCGGCCCGCTTTCGATCGAGGGACGCCGCATATCGATGGCGGCGGTAGGAAGGCACATCAAAAAAGCCCCCGGCGATCGCTCGCCGGGGGCTTGGTTGGGTTGCGAAGAGGCAGAGCGTCAGGCGCTCTTCTTTTCGTCCTCGTCGACTTCCTCGAAGTCGGCGTCGACGACGTCGTCGTGCGAAGCCGAGCCTTCGGCCGAGGCGCCTTCACCGGAAGCCCCGGCCTCGGCCTGTGCGGCCTCGTACATGGCCTGGCCGAGCTTCATCGAGGCTTCGGCGAGAGCATCGCTCTTGGCCTTGATCGCGTCGGCGTCGGCGTCGGGGTTCTCCAGCTCCGCCTTGAGGGCGGCGATGGCGTCCTGGATCGCCTGACGATCGGCCTCGGAGACCTTGTCGCCGTATTCGGACAGAGACTTCTCGGCCGAATGGACGAGCGACTCCGCCTGGTTGCGCGCCTCGACGGCGGCCCGGCGCTTCTTGTCCTCCTCGGCGTGGCTCTCGGCGTCCTTCACCATCTGCTCGATGTCGGAATCGGAGAGACCGCCGGAAGCCTGGATGGTGATCCGCTGCTCCTTGTTGGTCCCTTTGTCCTTCGCCGAGACATTGACGATGCCGTTGGCGTCGATGTCGAACGTCACCTCGATCTGCGGGATGCCGCGCGGTGCCGGCGGAATGCCCTCGAGGTTGAAGCGGCCGAGCAGCTTGTTGTCGGCCGCCATCTCGCGTTCGCCCTGATAGACCTGGATCGTCACCGCGTTCTGGCTGTCCTCGGCGGTGGAGAAGATCTGGCTCTTCTTGGTCGGGATCGTGGTGTTGCGGTCGATCAGCCGGGTGAACACGCCGCCCAGCGTCTCGATGCCCAGCGACAGCGGGGTCACGTCGAGCAGCAGGACGTCCTTGACGTCGCCCTGCAGCACGCCGGCCTGAATGGCCGCGCCCATGGCGACCACCTCGTCCGGGTTGACGCCCTTGTGCGGCTCCTTGCCGAACAGGATCTTCACCGTCTCCTGGACCTTCGGCATGCGCGTCATGCCGCCGACGAGCACGACCTCGTCGATGTCGGAGGCCGTCAGGCCGGCGTCCTTGAGGGCCGCCTTGCAGGGGTTGACGGTGCGCTGCACGAGATCGTCGACCAGCGCCTCGAACTTCGAGCGGGTCAGCTTCATCGTCAGATGCTTCGGACCGCTCTGGTCGGCGGTGATGAAGGGCAGGTTGATTTCGGTCTGGCTGGCAGAGGACAGCTCGATCTTGGCCTTCTCGGCGGCCTCCTTGAGGCGCTGCAGGGCCAGCTTGTCGCCCTTCAGGTCGATGCCCTGATCCTTCTTGAATTCGCTCGCCAGGTAGTCGACGAGCCGCATGTCGAAGTCCTCGCCGCCGAGGAAGGTGTCGCCGTTCGTCGACTTTACCTCAAACACGCCGTCGCCGATCTCCAGGATCGAGATATCGAAGGTGCCGCCACCCAGGTCGTAGACCGCGATGGTCTTGCCGTCGTTCTTGTCGAGCCCGTAGGCGAGAGCGGCGGCCGTCGGCTCGTTGATGATGCGCAGGACTTCCAGGCCGGCGATCTTGCCGGCGTCCTTGGTGGCCTGGCGCTGGGCGTCGTTGAAGTAGGCGGGAACGGTGATGACCGCCTTTTCGACGGTCTCGCCGAGATAGGATTCGGCCGTTTCCTTCATCTTCTGCAGGATGAAGGCGGAGATCTGCGAGGGCGAGTATTTCTCGTCATGGGCCGAAACCCATGCGTCGCCATTCTCAGCGCGAACGATCTTGTAGGACACGAGGTCCTTGTCCTTGGCCACGGTCGGATCGTCGTAGCGCCGGCCGATCAGGCGCTTGACGGCGAACAGCGTGTTTTCCGGGTTGGTCACCGCCTGGCGCTTGGCCGGCTGGCCGACAAGGCGCTCGCTGTCGTCGGTGAACGCGACCATGGAAGGGGTCGTACGCGCGCCCTCGGCATTCTCAATGACTTTCGCGTTCTTGCCGTCCATAACGGCGACGCAGGAATTCGTCGTGCCAAGGTCGATACCGATCACCTTCGCCATAATTCTTTCTCCTTTCTAGCGAGCCACCTAGGACCCTCGTCGAGGCATTCCTCGTGGGTAGCCCCCAATCATTCCCGATGAAGATCATCCGCCGTCTGCCCGGACATGAAACCGAGTCGACAGGCTGGCGGCTATATATGAACGGCTTAGCGGGCCCGCAAGGCGGTGAGACAGGCTTTGCGCATCCGGCCTGCCCGCTTTCGGACCGGGGGCGCGGGCAAGATACATGCCTGGCAAATCATCGCCGGAACTGATCAAGCCTTCGAACGCTTACAAGGCAAACCGCTCGCTCGCGATCCCGTGAGCGATGAGCGATCGACCAAGCGGCGAATCCGGAAGGAGTGTTTCAGTGAATAGCATCATTTATCTCATCGGACTGATCGTTGTCGTCCTGGCTATTCTGTCGTTCTTTGGGCTGAGCTGAGGACGGAACGATGACTTCCGACCAATTCAAGCCGTCTGCTTCCGAGCAGGCAGAGCGCGACGCTGGGCGCGTCAAGGACGCGGCCGAGCGCGAGGCGCAATCGGCCAAGGAAAAGCTGCAGGAGGGTGTCGCCACGGCCCGGACGGGAGCGTCCAATCTGGCGGCCCAGGCCGGCGAGCGTGCCAAGCAGCAGGCCTATGAAGGTGCCGAAACCGGCAAGGCCTTTGGGGCGAGCAATGCCGACGATTTCGCCGCGGCTATCCGCAAGGCGTCGGACGAACTGGGCGAGCGCGACCAGTCGATGGCCGCCGGTCTGCTTCGCCAGGCCGCCCAGGGCCTCGAGAGCGCATCGCGCGAAATCAAAGGACGCAACGTCGACGAAATCATGCGCGCGGTGTCGGGATTCGCGCGGCGCCAGCCCGGCGCCTTCCTGCTCGGTGCCACCCTGGCCGGCGTGGCTCTCGGGCGCTTCGCACGTGCTTCGTCGGAGCATGAGCGCCCGGATGAAAGCCGGGTTTCCGCAGGCGGTCCGCCTTACGGTGCCTATCCGAAATCACCTGCTGCGGGCAGCGGGATGTCGCCGGCGGCTGGCGGCGGTGCGTCGAGCACCTTTACGTCGAGCGCTTCGTCCAGCGTCGGCGGAACGACCGGGCCGAGCAGCTTCACGTCCGCTCCCGCGACGACGAGCCGTCCGGCCAGTCCCGGCGACACGTCGCGAAAGGGAGATTGATCATGGCTGTTGAACCCAACGAGACGACGGTCGGCGGGCCGAAGGCGGTCAAGTCGATCCCGGAGCTGATCGCGGAATTGCTTCGTGAGACGACGGATCTGTTCCGTACAGAGGGCCAACTCATTCGCGCCGAGATATCGGACAAGATCCGGCAGGTCGAACTGGCCGGCGGGTCTCTGGTCGCGGGCGCGATCTGCCTGCTGGTGGCGTTGATCGTGCTTGCTATGGCGCTGGTCACGGCTCTGGCGGAATTCATGCATCCGGGCTGGGCAGCCTTGATCGTCGGCCTCGTCATCGCGGCGATCGGCATGGCGCTTCTCTACAAGGGCCGCCGCGACCTCGACCCGGCGAGCCTGACGCCTTCCCGCACCGCGCGGCAGTTGCGCGAGGACACCCGTCTTGCGAAGGAGCAAGTTCGATGAGCGACACTGACAAGCTGGAACGGGAAGCCGAGAGTCGCCGGGCTCAGGTTGACGACACGCTGAACCAGTTGCGCGACCGCTTTTCGGTCGGGCAGGTCGTCGATCAACTGACCACCTACGCCCGAGAAGGGCAGGGGGCCGAAATGGTCGGCAACCTGTCGCGTCAGGTGCGTGAGAATCCGTTGGCGCTGGGCCTCATCGGGGCCGGGATCGCCTGGCTGGTCTTTGGCGAACCGGCACGGCACGAAGGCGATCGGCTGCGCCGTCGCCTTGACGACTGGCGCGGCGATGACGACGAAACCGCCGGCAGCGGCCCTTATGTGGCTTCGCCTGCAGTGCCGCGCAGCCCTGGACGGCCGGCCCCTTATCCTGTCGGATACCCCGGGCCGTCGAGCAAACCCGGCGGTCGCGATACGAGCTCGACCGGCGATCTGAAGCAGCGCATGGCGAGCGGCGGACACGCCGTTGGCGAGGCTGCATCCTCGATGGCCGATTCCGCGCGGAGTGCGGCTTCCGGTGCTCGCGACGCGGCATCGGGCGCTGCCAGCGCCATATCGTCCGGCGCGCACGGCGTCGCGTCATCGGCCTCCGATGCGGCGCATCGGGTCGGAGAGAGCGCTTCGGCGATGGCCGATTCCGCCAGGCAATCGGCGCATGATGCGTCGGACGCGGCCTATCGTGCCGGTGACTACGCTTATCGGGGCGCTCAACGAGCCGGAAACGCGGCTTATGGTTGGGGCGGCCGGGCACGGCGCAGCGTGATCGACACTTTCTACGAAGAGCCGTTGGTGCTCGGTGCCGTCGCCGTTGCTGTGGGTGCGGCCATCGGTGCTGCGCTGCCTTCGACACGCCAGGAAGACGAATGGCTGGGCGAAACCCGCGACCATCTGCGTGACGAAGCCTACGACTATGCCAAGGATGCGGCCCATCGCGCTCAGCATGTCGCCGAAGAGGCCTACAAGGCCGCGAGCGACGAGGCCGACAAGCAGGGCCTGAAACCGTCAAGCGAAGGTGGCACCGTGGCCGAAAAGGTCGCCGACGTAGCGAAAGCCGCGACCGACGCCGCCAAGGACGAAGCCAAGAAGGAAGGCCTGTCGTAACCTCCCGACATCGGCAATCCGATAAAAAAGCCCGGAAAGCGCCGCTTTCCGGGCTTTTTTCTGCGTCAGTCTCAAATCGCCGAGCGAGCTTCTATCGCCATTCGCGGATGTCGACGAAGCGGCCGGTGACCGCCGCGGCCGCCGCCATGGCGGGCGAGACGAGGTGGGTGCGGCCCTTGAAGCCCTGGCGACCTTCGAAGTTTCGGTTGGACGTCGAAGCGCAGCGCTCATAGGGGGAGAGACGGTCCTCGTTCATGCCGAGGCACATCGAGCAACCGGGCTCGCGCCAATCGAAGCCGGCCTCGATGAAGATCTTGTCCAAGCCTTCCTCTTCCGCCTGGGCCTTCACGAGCCCCGATCCGGGCACGATCATCGCCGAGACCCGGGATGCGATCTTGCGGCCGTCCACGATCTTGGCGACCGCCCGCAGATCCTCGATACGGCCGTTCGTGCACGAGCCGATGAACACGCGGTCGATCTCGATGTCGGTCATCCGGGTACCGGGCGTCAGGCCCATATAGTCGAGGGCGCGGCGCTTGGAGGCGCGCTTGTTTTCGTCCTCGATCGCTTCCGGATCGGGAACGGTGCCGGTCACCGACACGACGTCTTCGGGGCTCGAACCCCAGGAGACGATCGGCGGCAGGCTGGCGGCCTCCAGCCGGACGACCTTGTCGTAATGCGCGCCCTCGTCGCTCCTCAGCGTCTTCCAATAGGCCAGCGCCATGTCCCAGGCCTTGCCCTGCGGGGCGCGGGGGCGCCCCTTGATGTACTCGAAGGTGGTCTCGTCAGGCGCGATCAGCCCGGCTCGCGCACCGCCTTCGATCGACATGTTGCAGATCGTCATCCGGCCTTCCATCGACAGCGAGCGGATCGCCTCGCCGGCGTATTCGATGACGTGGCCGGTGCCGCCGGCCGTGCCGATCTCGCCGATGATGGCCAGGATGATGTCCTTGGCGGTGACGCCCTCGGGCAACCGGCCGTCGACCTGGACCAGCATGTTCTTGGCCTTGGCCTGGATCAGCGTCTGGGTGGCGAGCACATGCTCGACCTCCGACGTGCCGATGCCGTGCGCCAACGCGCCGAAGGCGCCGTGGGTGGAGGTATGGCTGTCGCCGCAGACGATCGTCATGCCGGGCAGGGTGAACCCTTGCTCAGGGCCGATGATGTGGACGATGCCCTGCCGGCGATCGGCTTCGTTGTAATACTCGATGCCGAAATCGGCGGCGTTCCTGGCCAGCGCCTCGACCTGGATGCGGCTTTCCTCGTTCTTGATGCCGAAGATGCGCGACGGGTCGGTGGGCACGTTGTGGTCGACGACGGCCAGCGTGCGAGTGGGCTGGCGCACTTGGCGGCCGGACAGGCGCAGACCCTCGAAAGCCTGCGGGCTGGTCACCTCGTGCACCAGGTGGCGGTCGATATAGAGCAGCGAAGGGCCGCCTTCCTCGCTGGAGACCAGATGGTCGTCCCAGATCTTGTCGTAGAGGGTGCGCGGTTTGGCGTCTGTCATGTTCGGTATCCCTGCCCGCCGACGGGACCGGCTGGGCGAAGCGAATGGGTCGTTAAGGCTAAGACGGGCCGCCGGAAGACGGCGACTTTACGCGTTCTATCGGCCGTCGGCGGCGCAGAACCGATAGAAGAACCGTCCGGGCAGGCGCGCATGATCCGACACGGGGGCGAAGCCCTCGCTGGTCGGCAGGCGTCGGCGCGCCTTCGATTTTCGCAACGCTGTCATGCCCACTAAAATAGCAACTGCCTGGCGCATCGGCAATCGCGATGCACCAGGCCAATGGGTTCGACGGCGACTGAAACGCCGTGGCACTTGCGTCGACGGCGGCTTGGTCGCTGCCGACGTAAGGTGTGGAGCGTCGGTTTCTAGACCGAACCGGTGTCGCGCACGTCGGGCTCGACGCGCTCATCCTCGATGTCGACCTCCGTATGGCGCACGGTATCAGTGACCGTCTCGGTGTGGTGCGTGGTTTCCTTGCCAAGGCTGATCTCTTCGACGACGCGGGCTTCCTTCGCCACCACGGCTTCCTCCGAGGTCTCTTCGAGATCGAAGGTGCGATCCCGGAACGCTGCGTCGACATCCGTAACCGGCCGATCGACCGTGCGGCGGTCGACGGTCACGCGCTCGTCGCGCAAGCTGACGTCCTCGCTGACCTGTTCTTCGACGACGTAGGAGCGCACGCGCACGCGGCCATGGCTGACGTCGCGCTTGCCGACGCGCAACGTCTCTTCGACGACATCGATCGTGCCGGAATCGTCCAGCGCGTCGGCGGTGCCCAGGCCCCGCGCGCTATCCTGCCATTCGTCCGACGCCAAGGTCCGCTCGGTGCTCGCCTCGCGGTCGGTCAGGCTGTCGGACCACGTCTCCGTCGACGCCCGGTCGCTCGTCCCGGTCTCCGTCGACGCGCTGTAGCCGGTCCAGCCTTCCGTGCGCCATGAGTCTTCGCGCTCGTCCATATCGACGGTTCCCTCGTCGTCGAGGATGTCGAGAATACGGTCGCGGTTGTAGGCTGTCGTCGGGACCGTCAGAAGATAGCCGCCCCGACGCAACCCCTCGGCATAAATGTGGCGATCTTCGTCCGGCAGGAAAAAGTCGCCGAGCGATTCAAAGAAGCTTTTTTCGCGGGTGTCGTCATAGCCGGCACCGGAAGGGTCGGCGCCTTCGACAAGGGTGATGGCATCCTGTGGTATGCCTTCGGCGACGATGCGTTCGACCGCCCGTTCGGCGTCGGAACGACTGTCGAAGAAGGCTGTGAGGATATGGGTGTCCGTGCTGCTCGAGTAGGACATGGTGTCACTCCTGGATGGATGGGTAACATCGGTCGGCAGCCGTTCGACAACGACACGCTGCTTCCTGACCGGGACTGGTATGGTCATCTGCTCGTCGCGGGAGTGTCGCCGGATATGAACCTCCTCCTTTAAGAAGAGGCGTTTTTCGACGACGATCCTCTCTTCGACGACCGGCACTATCATCACGCCATTCTCGGTGCGCGGCGTTGGCATGGCATCGACGATCCGGCCGATGGCCACCCGCTCGACGTGCACTTCGTCCGTGGCGATGGTCACGCCCACGGGCTGCTGCACTGCTTCGGTGACGGTCCTGACACGAACGCGCCCCGTCACCGATCTTCGCTTCGAGGCAACCGCATGTTCTTCGACAACCTGGATCGTGCCGCCGTCAGACGTTGGCCGATCAGACGGTCCATCCGGTGAAGACATCGAAGGCCTCCTGTCGATGATCTCTTCAACGATGGTTGCAGACGTAAGTTCCTCTTATATCGACACGATTCGACAGTTTGCGGTGACAGGAGGGGCGAGGACGGCGGGGCGCACCGGCTGCCGAAAAACACACTTTCGATGCGCCTCGAGCGGGGCCGCTTCACCCTTCATTTACCAAGCTGGGCCAATGTGAGGCGGTACACATTCGGAGGTCGATCGTGCGGGCAATTTATCTGGAGGACAATCTGAAGATCCGGTTTCCCGGTCAGGACGCGTCGTTCGATACCGGCGTGGAGATCGGTATGCTGGCGACGCTGATGGCGCTGCAGCAACCCGAGTTCGCTCGCCAGATCAGCGCTTCGACCATCGAGCAGGCTCGCACCCTTGGACTGAAACTCGGCTATCACGTCGCCGCCGTCGAAGACGTCTCGCAGGACGAAGTGCGCGTGACCTTCCGCGACCGGCGGCTGGCGCCGAAGTTGAAGCTCGTGGCGAGCAACGGATAGGGCGAGCGGCGGGGCGTCGTCCCCGCGAGATCCGACTCTGCGGCTTAGTGCCGCCGCTGCTGCCTCTTCTTGCGCGCGCCGATGCTCACCGGTCGATCCCAGCGGCCGTTTGCCTCATGTCCCGTCCGCACCGATACACGGGTTCGGCCCGTGTCTTTCTGCGATGCGGCGCTATATTCCGGTGCCATCGTCCGGCCCTTCACGTTGCCGTCGCGGGCGCTGACCGGGCGCAGGCGACAAGCGCCGCACTACGGCTTGACGCGAAGGCAAAACCGCGAGAAATGCGAGACATGGAACGGCCGCCGGCACCCGATATCGAAATCGCTCAGCTGCATCTGGAAAACGCCAGGGAACTGGCGCCGCTGATTTCGGCCTACAATCAGGCGTTGTTTCGTGGGCCTCCGTCGGCGCCCGACAGCTACTATGCCGAGACGCTCCTTCAGGACAAGGCGGCCGAGGTTCTCGGTGCCCGCCTGGACGGCAAGCTCGTCGCCTTCCTGCTCTTCTATGACCTCCCCGATCCCTGGACCGGCATGCGCTCTGGCCTGGCGGAGCACATCTTCGTCGACCAGCCGCATCGCCGGATGGGAATCGCCAAGGCGATGATCGACCTCCTCGCCGAGGAGGCGGATCGGCGCGGATGGTCGCGGCTCGTCCTCAGGGCGCCGCGCAACCCCGGTATCGCCCGCAACCTCTTTTCGCGAGTGGCCGAGCCGGCGGAGTGGTCGACCTACGTCATTCGCTTCCTGGAGAAAGAACCCGGCTGAGCCGGTGGGACGCTGCGTCGCCTTTTTTCTGGCCGCCTGTCTGGTATTTGTGTTGCGCCGTGTTGTTTCAATCGATTCTAAGTCTTGCACCGATGGCGGCGATAGGCCTTAACGGGAGCTTCGACGGAGACCGGATTCTCTAGCCGGTGTCGGCTCGCCGGGATCGGTGGCCAGTGGAGTGACGGGAGACGAAATGTCACAAACCAAGACGGAGCGGCCGCTTTCGCCGCATCTCTTCATCTATCGGATGCGATTGACATTCCTGATGTCGGGCTTCCACCGGGTCACCGGCATCGTGCTTTATTTCGGCATCGCGTTTCTCGCCTGGTGGCTGGTTGCGGCCGCGTCCGGCCCCAAGGCCTTTTCCTGGGCATCCTGGTTTTTCGGCTCGTTCATCGGTTTTCTGGTCCTGTTCGGACTATCGTGGGCGCTGATCCATCATGCGATCGGCGGCATCCGCCATTTCGCCTGGGACTTGCGGATCGGCCTGACCAAGCAGGCCACGCAGCAGTGGGCGCTGGCCACCATCGTCGCCTCGGTTGCGCTGACGATCCTCCTTTGGATCATCGTTCTCATCGTCTAGGGGGATCATCATGAGCATTCGCACTCCCATGGGGCGCGCCCGCGGCATGGGCGCAGCCGGTCACGGCGTCGGCGAATTCTGGCATCAGCGAGTCACGTCCGTCACCAGCCTGGTCCTTGCGGTCGGCCTGCTGATCCTTCTCGTCGGACTGCACGAGGGAACCTACGTGGACGTCCGCGCCGCCTTCGCCAATCCCTTGATCGCCGCCTGGATGGCGCTGACCATCGTCTCCTTCGTCTATCACATGTATATCGGCGCTCAGGAAATCATCATGGAATACGTCCCAAAGAGGTGGAAAGTCGGGGTCTCGCTGGCCAACGTGATGTTCTGCTTCGCAGTGGCTGCCGTCAGCCTGTTCGCCATCGTCAAGATGAGCATTGGAGGCTGACCGATGGCTGATTCGATTTCCTCGAACGGCGCGGCGCCGTCGGTGAACGGCCGGGCCTATCCCTTTGTCGACCACACGTTCGACGTGGTGGTGGTCGGCGCCGGCGGCGCCGGTCTGCGCGCCACGCTCGGCGCGGCCCAGGCGGGCCTGCGAACCGCCTGCGTCACCAAGGTGTTTCCGACCCGCTCGCACACGGTCGCAGCGCAGGGCGGCATCGCCGCCTCGCTCGGCAACATGGGCAAGGACGACTGGCGCTGGCACATGTACGACACCGTCAAGGGGTCGGACTGGCTGGGCGATCAGGACGCGATCGAATATCTGGTGCGCAATGCGCCGGCCGCGGTCTACGAATTGGAGCATTTCGGGCTGCCGTTCTCGCGCACCGAGGACGGGCGGATCTATCAGCGCCCGTTCGGCGGCATGACCACCGAATTCGGCGAGGGGCCGCCGGCCCAGCGCACCTGCGCGGCCGCCGACCGCACCGGCCATGCCATGCTGCACACGCTCTATGGCCAGTCGCTGCGCCATTCGACCGAGTTCTTCGTCGAATATTTCGCCATCGACCTGATCATGGACGAAGAGGGCGCCTGCCGCGGCGTCGTCGCGCTCTGCCTCGAAGACGGCACGCTGCATCGTTTCGCCTCCAAGATGACCATCCTGGCGACCGGCGGCTATGGCCGCGCCTATTTCTCGGCGACCTCGGCGCACACCTGCACCGGCGACGGCAACGCCATGGTGCTTCGGGCCGGGCTGCCGCTGCAGGACATGGAATTCGTGCAGTTCCACCCGACCGGCATCTACGGCGCCGGATGCCTGATCACCGAAGGCTCGCGCGGCGAGGGCGGTTACCTCACGAACTCCGAGGGCGAGCGCTTCATGGAGCGCTATGCGCCGTCGGCAAAGGATCTCGCCTCACGCGACGTCGTGTCCCGCTCGATGACGATGGAGATCCGGGAAGGCCGCGGCGTCGGCAAGGACAAGGATCACATCTTCCTGCATCTGGACCACCTTGATCCGGCGATCCTCGCCGAGCGCCTGCCGGGCATCTCCGAATCGGCCAAGATCTTCGCCGGTGTCGACGTCACCAAGGAGCCGATCCCGGTGCTGCCGACCGTTCATTACAACATGGGCGGTATCCCGACGAACTATCTGGGCGAGGTGCTGACCAAGAAGAACGGCAACGCCGACACCGTCGTGCCGGGCCTGATGGCGGTGGGCGAGGCAGCCTGCGTGTCGGTGCACGGCGCCAACCGTCTCGGCTCCAACTCGCTGATCGACCTGGTGGTGTTCGGCCGTGCGGCCGGCCTGCGCTGCGCCGAGATCATCACGCCGGGCGAGGAACAGCCGCC
Organism: Consotaella aegiceratis; assembly: GCF_036541425.1. Classification (NCBI taxonomy): domain Bacteria; kingdom Pseudomonadati; phylum Pseudomonadota; class Alphaproteobacteria; order Hyphomicrobiales; family Aurantimonadaceae; genus Consotaella; species Consotaella aegiceratis. The sequence goes on along the minus strand of NZ_JAZHFT010000012.1, from coordinate 57,486 downwards.
CTTGCCGGCCGGCGCCGGCGAACTCGCGGTCTCGCGCCTCGACAAGACGCGCTATGCGTCGGGCGGCACGCCGACGGCCAAGCTGCGCTCTCAGATGCAGAAGACCATGCAGTCCAACTGCGCAGTGTTTCGCACCGGCGAAGTCCTGGACGAGGGGCACAAGCTGATCCATGAGGCCTGGGCGGCGGCTGACGACATTCGCGTTACCGATCGCTCGCTCATCTGGAACACCGACCTGGTAGAAAGCCTGGAATACGACAATCTGATCGCCCAGGCGGTGGTGACGATGGATTCGGCCCAGGCGCGCACCGAATCCCGTGGCGCCCATGCCCGCGAGGACTATCCGGATCGCGACGACGTCAACTGGATGAAGCACACGCTGGCCTTCTGCGACACGGCCGCCAAGACCGTGACGCTGGAGGACCGGCCCGTGCACAACTTCACGATGTCCAACGAGATCGAGTACATCAAGCCGAAGAAGCGGGTGTATTGATCTTTGGCGCCCGCAAGCTGATCTTCTGTTCAAAAGGAGGTGCGCCATGCCTTCCATCGGACACAACAGCAGGGGCGCAGGGTCCATGTTCGCCATCGTCTTCGACCTTGATACAAACAGCCTCAAGGAGGTTTACGGCGGCCCGTCGTGGAATAACGCCTACAACGACGTTCGCAGTTTTCTGAAGAAGCGCGGCTTCGACTGGCAGCAAGGTAGCACATACTTCGGCGACGATACTGTCGATGCCGTGACCTGCGTGCTGGCGATCCAGGATATGACGGTGGAGTTTGATTGGTTCGCGCCGTCGGTGCGAGACATCCGGATGTTGAGAATCGAGGATAACAACGATCTGATGCCGGCCGTCGAACGGATGACGCGTCGCAAGGCGGAGTAGTCGAGAGGGCGGGTTCGACTCCTTCGCCGGTCGGTTCTCGAGCCGACCGGCATGGTGCTGAAAATCAACGGTTACTGCGCCTTGTCGGCTTCCGCCCGCTTCTCTCCGTCGTTGAGGACCACCCGGTTGACCGTCACCTTGTTCTCCTCGTCTCCCTCGCCACGGATGATGGCGTAGAGGACGTCGGGCTGCGAGCGGTCCCAGGCGATGCCTTGGCCGCGATTGGCGAGCGGCACTGTGGCGACCCATTTCAGCATGGAGCCGAATTCCGGGATTTCCATCACATAGGCCTCTGCGGGATCGTGCCCTGTCAGATAGAGCTTGCCGTCGGGACCCCAGGAGCCGCCCGAGTTCGACATGTCCTCGAACTTCTCCACGATGGCGTCGGGGATGATGTAGCCCGCCACCGGCTGCCAGTTGTCGTCGAAGCGGACGATCTGGGTGTTGTACTTGTTGCCGTAGGAGACGGAGCTCTTGTCGAACAGCCGGTCGTAATTGGCAAAGCCGCCCCACCAGGTGCCATCGGCCGGATTGCGATCAACCCAGGTGAAGGATCCGATCTGGATGCCGAAGGAGTGGCTGTCGAGGTGCTCCAGCGTCTCTGCGTCGAAGATCTCCAGGGAGCTGGTCATCGGGTAGTCGTGATAGTTGGAGTGGGCGATATAGATCTTGCCGTCGATCACCGCCGCGCTGTCGAAATGGATGGCCTCGCCGCCCTTGGGCCGGTCGAACGTGGCGACCAGCTCTTGCGTCGTCTTATCGTATTTGGCGATCGTGCGGTTGTCGATCGCATAGAAGTGGTCGGCATCGACCCCCACGGCCTGGTTGGCCTCGGGAATGACATAGGTTGCGAGCGTCTCCGATTGCATCCGGGGCGGTTCGTCCCCGGCGAGTGCCGGAGCAGTGGCGGTTGCGCTTCCGACGAAGGCGAGGACCGCGATTGCGCGCGTGAACGTCATCGACAATGTTCCCTGTTGAGATGGATCCTCGCTCGACCGGACGGCGGCGAGGCGCAGGCAAACGTTAAGTCTTGTCGATGAAGGTGCTGCGACGCGCCCATGACAATGTGGCGCCGGCCGACTGCGCCCGACTTGCCGTCCGGATGCCCGAATGGGACAAGACGGCCCATTGCCGGACGGCCCCGATCGGGGCTAGACAGGCGCAGCCGCTTGCGGGCGTTGCTGGCATTGCGCCGGTCAAAGCGTATACTTGTTACGATTCTAAAATCGCTGTCGAGGCATCCGCCATGGTCGAATTCACCCTTCCGAAAAATTCCAGGATCACCGAGGGCAAGGTCTGGGATAAGCCGGCAGAGGCCAAGAATCTGCGCGAGTTCAAGATCTATCGCTGGTCGCCCGACGACGACGCCAATCCGCGCACGGATACGTTCTATGTCGATGTCGACGATTGCGGCCCGATGGTGCTCGACGCGCTTTTGTGGATCAAGGACCAGGTCGATCCGACGCTGACGCTGCGCCGCTCCTGCCGCGAGGGCATCTGCGGCTCCTGCGCGATGAACATCGACGGCGAGAACACGCTGGCCTGCACCAAGGGCATGGAAGAGGTGGCCGGCCCGATCAAGATCTATCCGCTGCCGCACATGCCGGTGATCAAGGACCTGGTGCCCGATCTGAGCCTGCCCTACGCGCAGCTCGCGATGGTCCAGCCTTGGCTGCAGACCGAGACGCCGGAGCCAGAAAAGGAGTGGCGCCAGAGCCACGAGGACCGCGCCAAGCTCGACGGCCTCTACGAGTGCATCCTGTGCTTCTGCTGCCAGACCTCATGCCCGTCCTACTGGTGGAACCCGGAACGCTATCTCGGCCCGGCCGTGCTGCTCAACGCCTATCGCTGGCTCGCCGACAGCCGCGACGAGGCGACGGGCGAGCGCCTGGAGATCCTGGAGGACCCCTATCGGCTCTACCGCTGCCACAACATCATGAACTGCACGCAGACCTGCCCCAAGGGCCTCAACCCGGCGCTCGCGATCAACGAGATCCGGGCGATGATGGTGAAGCGCAAGATCTAGCCGACCGGGTGAAGCTTCCGCGCGCGGCCGATCCGCGGGCGTGCGGAATGCCTCGTCGGTTCTCTGTACCGGCCCAGAGGCGGGGCCGGCGTCCGGCCGATCGTCCTGCTGCAGATCGAAGTCCGGCCCCGGGCGCGTCGGGGTGGGCCTTTCGACGCGCTGACGACGAAGTGACCAGTCTCGGATGTCCCCGATGATCGATCCCGGCGCGCCGCGTCCCCATCCCGCCTATGCTCTCGTCGCCCTCGGCACGGGCTGTCTGCTGACCCTGTCGACCTATCTCAACAGCGAACTGGCCAGGCACGGCAGCGCCATGTTCTCCTCCTGGATGGCGCACGGGAGCGGCGCGGTCGCGCTGACCATCGTCTTCACCGTGCTGTTTCGGGGACGCCGCTCGCGTCCGGTCTTCTTCGGGCACGCGCCGATCTGGGCCTATCTCGGGGGCTGTGCCGGCGCCGTCATCGTGATCCTCACGACACTCGCCGTGAACTCGCCGATCGCGCTGTCGGGAACGATCGCGCTCGGTCTGGCCGGTCAGGTCGCGTTCAGCCTGGCCGCCGATCACTGGGGCCTGTTCGGCATGGCCGTGCGGCGCCCGACGCTGCGCGATTTCGCGGCTCTCGGCCTGATCCTGGCGGGCAGCGCCCTGATCATCCTCGCAGGCGAGGGCGGGGCGTGATCCTTCCTATTCTCATGGCGTTTACGGCGGGCGTCCTGGTGGCCGTCAGCCGACAGGTCAACGGCCGGCTCAGCCTGTCCACCTCGGCGCTGGTCTCGTCGTTCTGGAACCATGTCGTGGGCTTCATGGTGCTGTGCGCGATCGGCTTGGCGATGATCAGCGCGTTGCTGCCCGAAGGGGCCGGCGACGCTCCCTGGTACACCTATGCCGGCGGGACGATCGGCGCGGCGATCGTTGCGCTCAACAGCTGGCTCGTGGTGCGAATCGGAGCGGTCAGCTCCGCGCTGCTGATGATCGGTGGCCAGATGATCTCCGGGCTGTTGTTCGATCTGGTGCGCGGCGCTTCGACGGGCGCCATCGCCAGCCTCCTCGGCACGGCCTTGATCATCGGCGGCGTCGCCCTCATCCAGACCCGCAAGGTCGCTCGCTGAACGGCGCACCTGCGCCGGCGGTCTCATCCGACATCGAGATCGAGGTCCTCGCGCAGACGGCGGCGCGTCGCGGCTTCGAACCGCTCGGGCCATTCGATCGCCAGTTCCGAGGCCAGGGCTCGAGCGCGCGGCAGGAAGGCCGCGGCGATCGCCACATGCGCGGCGATCACCTCGTCGCGGACGGGACGAGGATAGGGCAGGGCTTCGAGCATCGCGATCTGGTCGGACGGCAGATCCTTGCTGAGATGCAGCATGCCGCCGCGCGCCGGTGGGCGGGCCGATTCCTTGAGCAGACCGATCAGATGATCGCGCTGAAGCTCGGTTCCCTTCACGGCGACGAGATATTCGCCGCGGCCGATCACCACCGGCAGGAGCCCGAGCACCCGGATGAACTCGTGGATGAGATAGCGGATTCGTGCGATATCGGGCGTCCTCGGCGGCAATGCCTCGGGGAGGGTGTCGTAGAGCCCCGTCCGGTCCAGCAGCGGCTTGACGTCGGCCTTGGAGCGCCGGGAAAAATCCTTCGGCGTCGTGAGCACGAGATCGCAGCGCGTCCAGTCTTCTGCGACGGCGTTCGAGACGGTGGTGCCGGGAACCGTGTTCCAGAAGACGATCGGAACGATCGTCTCCAGGATCGGCCGCCAACGGGCGGCCAGCGCCGCATGATGGTCGGCATCCGTCACGGCGACGAGATCGATGTCGCTGAACTGGTCAGCAGTGCCCTTGCCATGGCTGCCGGCGAGGAAGAGGCCTTCGATCTCCGGCTCGGCACCGAGCCGTTCGGCAATCGCTGCGATGAGCGCGTCGTGGTCCATGGCGGTCAGGATGCGCCGCTTCCCTTGGGGCTGCAAGTGCTCGGTGCGCTGATTGCAAGCAGCCGCCGCCAACCACCGACAGCCGATAAAACCTCACGAAACCGTCACTGCCCCGCGCTCATGCGTGATTTGTTCTCGCGGCTGGGAAAAGCCAAGGTCGCCGTCTGTCTCAAGGAGGATGCCATGAACGCTTGGAAGAAGACCTGGCTGCCGGTGGGCGGGCTGGCTGCGGGTTTGATGGTCTATGCCGCAGGATTTGGCGCTCCTGCGCTCGCCCAGGGAACGCAGACCGCGATTTTCGCCGGCGGCTGCTTCTGGTGCGTCGAATCCGACTTCGATCACGTGAAGGGAGTCGTGGAGACGATTTCGGGCTTCACCGGCGGGACGCTCGACAATCCGACCTACCAACAGGTCTCGCATGGCGGCACCGGCCACTATGAGGCGGTGAAAATCACCTACGATTCCTCAAAGGTGAGCTACGACCAGTTGTTGACCGTCTTCTGGCACTCCGTCGATCCGACCGATGCGGGCGGCCAGTTCTGCGATCGCGGCGATTCCTACCGTACGGCGATATTCGCCACGAACGACGAGCAGCTTCGCGAGGCCGAAGCTTCCAAGACCGCCGTGGCCAAGGATCTTTCCGCGCCCATCGCGACCAAGATCGTCAAGGCCGGCGCGTTCTATCCGGCTGAGGACTATCACCAGAACTATTACCAGAAGAACCCGCTACGCTACCGCTACTACCGCTGGAACTGCGGCCGCGATCAGCGTATCGACCAGGTGTGGGGCGACAAGGCGCATCTGGGCATCGAGAAGCCCGCAAGTTGACGCGGGCTCGTTCGCCCGATCAGAGCCGGTGTGCGGCGTCGATCCGAAAGGCCGCGTTCGCCTCTTCGCGGATCGCCTCGTAGGCGCTGATGAACTGAAGTCCGAAGCGGTTCGCCTCGTGCCAGACGACGCGGGCGCGTCGCGTACGATCCTCGCCGGGAAGCTGGATCTCGACTTCGGCGACGTCGATCGTTCCATCCAGAAGGACGATCTCGGCGCCGGTCTCCGTCACGTTGCGCAGCCGTACGGTCTGCGCGGAGTTGGTCGGGCCGCTGGTCAACGTGGCGCCCAGGATGACGCGGCGGCGACCCTTGCCTCGACGGTCCAGCATGGTTTCGTCCCTCTTCCGATCGGTCTTTCAGGATAAGGATCGAACGGAGGCGGGCAAGCGGTTCTGGCGGTCAGGCTTAACGATCGACTATGGGACACCGCGTCGTTGTATCTCCAGGCCAGCGCCCATTGCGTCGTCCGGTTAGCGATGTAATGCGGGTGGTGCTTCTTGGCCTGGATGGCGAGTGGAAACGGATCGCGGAAAAAGTGACGGCCGGGCCGGCGGAAACTTGATTGCGCGCCGGTATCGGCCGTCGCGAGCCTTGCGTTCGCAGGTTCGGGCCCCACAATCCTTCCATGCTGACGCTTTTCCAGTTCGCCGCCCTGCTTCTGACCTTCACCGCCGTTCTCGGATGGGTGAACCGCACCTTCATCGGACTGCCGACCAATATCGGGCTTCTGATCCTCGGTCTTTTGGCATCGCTGCTGGTGGTCGTTCTGCACGCCGTCGCACCGAGCCTCGAATTTCCGATCGAGCTCGCCAACACGGTGGACCAGATCGATTTCAACGAAGCCCTGATGGACGGCATGCTCGGCTTTCTGCTGTTCGCCGGCGCGCTGCATGTCGATTGGCAGACGTTGAAGGGCCGGGGGCTTTCGGTCGGCCTGATGGCGACGTTCGGCGTCGTGATCTCGACGCTCGTCGTAGGCACGATCTTCTACGAGGTGCTGCAACTGGCCGGGGTCGACATCTCCTTCGCCTGGGCGCTGGTGTTTGGCGCGCTGATCAGCCCGACCGATCCGGTGGCTGTGCTGGCGACGCTGAAGGCGGTGCGCGTGCCCAAGCGGCTGGAGATCGACATGGCCGGCGAGTCGCTGTTCAACGACGGCGTCGGCGTGGTGGTCTTCACCATCCTGCTTGCCTTCGCCACCGCCGATTCGACGGCCGAAGCGCCGGGCTTCATGGAAGTGGCGGAGCTTTTCGCGCTCGAAGCGCTGGGCGGCGCCGTGTTCGGCCTGGTCACCGGCTATGTCGCCTACCGGATGATGCGGGCGATCGACGAGTTCGCCGTCGAGGTGCTGATTTCGCTGGCGTTGGTCATGGGCACCTATGCCGCCGCCCAGGCGCTTCACCTCTCGGGCCCGATCGCCGTGGTGATCGCCGGGCTGCTGATCGGCGAGCGCGGCTTCGCCTATGCCATGAGTGAAGAGACCCAGCGCTATGTCACGGGCTTCTGGCTGCTCATCGACGAGATCCTCAACGCGCTGCTGTTCATGCTGATCGGGCTGGAACTGCTGGTGATCGAGTTCGATATCTCGCGCATCTATCTGGCGCTGGTCGCCATTCCGATCGTGCTGGCGGCGCGGTTCTGTGCGGTCTTCCTGCCCTTCCTGGTCGTGCGCCTGACCGAGCGGTTTTCGCGCGGCACGGTCGCGGTGCTGACCTGGGGCGGCATTCGCGGCGGCATCTCGGTGGCGCTGGCGCTGTCCTTGCCCGGTGGACCCGAACGCGACCTGATCGTCACCGCGACCTATGCGGTGGTGATTTTCTCCATCCTGATCCAGGGCCTGACGCTCGGATGGCTGGTGCGCCGAGCGATCCGGCCCGCGACGGACGAAGGAGGCGGGGCGGCGGCGCCCGCGCATTGACTGTATGGCCGGACCCAAGCGTGCGGTTCTTCTCGTCGGCGCGGGCCATGCCCATCTGGCCCTGGTGCTGGCTGCCGGCCGGTTCCGGCAGGCCGGCGCCGAACTGACGCTGATCGATCCCGGCCGTTTCTGGTATTCCGGGCGCGCCGCAGTGCTGCTCGGCGGCTTGGTCCGGGAAGCTGAGGATACGGTCGATCCGGGAGCGCTCTGCCGGTCGGTCGGCGTGCGGTTTGTGCAAGGCCGGGCGAACCGGCTGGATGGCGACCGTCGCGAGCTGGTGCTCGAAACCGGGCGGCGGCTGCCCTACGATCTCGTCTCCTTCAATGCCGGCAGCGTGGTCGATATCCCGTTTCCGGTCGAATCGACCGATGTCTGGCCGGTCAAGCCGATCGCCGGTTTGCCGGCGCTGAAGAAGGCGATCGAACGGGCATCACGGTCGCTGAAGATCGTCGTGGCCGGCGGTGGAGCCACGGGGTGCGAGATCGCCGGCAATCTCATCGACCTTGGCCGATCGCGGCCGCAGGATTTGGCGGTGACCCTGGTCTCGTCCGGGCCGAGGTTGGTCGAGACGGGGCCGCCGGGCGCGAGCGCCTGGATCGCGGACAACCTCGCGGGCCGGGGTGCCGAACTGTTGCTCGGCCGGCGCATCGCCAGCGTGCGCGATCACCAGGTGGTGTTGGAAGACGGCTCGGCGATCGGCTTCGACCACCTGGTTCTCGCGACCGGGCTGAAGGCCACGCCCCTGGTTAGCTGCCTTGGAGTCCCATTCGTGCGCAAGGGGGGTGTCCGGGTCGCACCGACGCTGCGGTCCGTCGGCGACGAGCGCGTGTTCGCCGCCGGCGACTGCGCGGCGATCGAAGGCTACGATTTGCCGAAGATCGGCGTCTACGGCGTGCGGGCCGCGCCCATCCTGGAACACAATCTGCTGGCGTCGCTGGCGGACCGGCCGCTGCGGCGCTATCGGCCGCAACGACGGTATCTGTCCATCCTCGACATCGGCGACGGCACGGGGCTGGCGATGCGCGGCCGCCTGTGGCTGCCGGGCCGGGCCGTGGCCCGGCTCAAGCATTGGATCGACGGCCGCTTTCTGCGCCGCTATCAGGACGTCGCCCAACGAGAGTGATCAGCCGATCGATTGGCCGGTCTTCTTCCAGTCGGCGAGGAAGGTTTCAAGCCCTTTGTCGGTGAGTGGGTGCTTCACCAGCCCCTTGAGGGTCGACGGCGGCACCGTGGCCACATCCGCGCCGATCAGGGCCGCCTCGCGCACATGGTTGGCGGTGCGGATCGACGCGGCGAGGATCTGTGTCTCGAAATCGTAATTATCGTAGATCCGCCGGATGTCGGCGATCAGCTCCATACCTTCCAGATTGATGTCGTCGAGGCGGCCGATGAAGGGCGACACGTAGGTGGCGCCGGCCTTGGCGGCGAGCAGCGCCTGGTTGGCCGAGAAGCAGAGCGTCACGTTGGTCTTGTAGCCGTCCGAGGTCAGGCTCTTGCACGCCTTGAGACCGTCCAGCGTCAACGGCAGCTTGATGCAGACATTGTCGGCGATGCCGGCGAGGATTTTCCCCTCGCGGATCATGCCCTCGGTCTCGACCGCCGTGACCTCGGCCGACACCGGTCCCGGCGTCACCTTGCAGATCTCCTCGATGATTTCCATCATCGGGCGGTTCGCCTTCATGATGAGCGAGGGATTGGTGGTCACGCCGTCGATCAGTCCGGCTTCGTTCAGCTCGCGGATCTCGCCAACGTCGGCGGTGTCGACAAAGAATTTCATGGATCGCTCCGTGGATCGTCTGGTGTTGGCTCGGCGGCGGCCGAAAGGGACCGCGTCAGAAGGAACGGGTCAGGCCTCCGTCGATGCGGATGTTTTGCCCGGAGATATAGCTCGATCGCTCGGAGGCCAAGAAGGCGATGAGTTCGGACACGTCTTCGACACGTCCATAACGCCCCATCGGAATGCGGTCCCGGCGCTCGTCGCGTTCAGGCAGACTATCGATGAATCCGGGCAGGACATTGTTCATCCGCAGGCCGTCAGCCGCATAGTCGTCGCAAAAGAGCTTCGTGAACGCTGCCAGCCCGGCGCGGAAGACGGCAGAGGTGGGGAACGCAGCATCCGGCTCGACCGCGGCGAAGGTCGAGATGTTGACGATGGAGCCCGCTTTCTGCTGCTGCATGGCCGGCGCCACCAGACGGGCGACGCGGATCACGTTCATGAGATAGACGTCGAGGCCCTGGTGCCATGCCTCGTCTCCGATCTCCAGGAGCGGGCCCTTCGGCCCATGCCCGGCGCTGTTGACCACGGCGTCGATGCGCCCCCAGCGCTCGATCGCTGCCCGGACGAAACGCTCGAGATCGGCGGGTGACTGGTTGGAGCCCGTCATGCCGAGGCCGCCGAGCGCCTTCGCCAAGGCCTCGCCCTTGCCCGACGACGACAGGATCGCCACCTGGAAGCCCGACTCGGCCAGCTTGCGGGCGGCATCCGCGCCCATGCCGCTGCCGCCGCCGATGACCAGGGCAGTTTTGGTTGCCGACATTTCGTCCGTTCCTCTATTGTTCGCTCGGCCCGGCGACTCGCCGGCCTTCATGTTTCAACGACCACCGCCGATGAGGCACAGCTATTGGCTCCCCAAGCATCGTCCAGTGCTGTGATGTCGCTGTTCGAGGATAACGCCGCCGAGCAGGCGCCGGCTGCGGTGCCGGTGATGGTGCCTCTGCCGGTGGACAGGGCCTATTCCTATTCGGTCCCCGAGGGAATGGCCGTGCGGCCGGGCGCGATCGTCCAGGTGCCGCTCGGACCGCGTCAGGTCGCCGGCATCGTCTGGGATGGCGAATGCGATGCGGTGGACCCGAAGAAGCTTCGGCCGATCACGCACGTCTTCGATTGCCCGCCGCTCGACGCGTCCATGCGTCGGTTCGTCGACTGGGTCGCCGACTACACGCTATCGCCGCCGGGGTTGGTGGCGCGCATGGCGTTGCGCGCGCCGGCCGCCTTCGATCCGGAACCGTGGATCGAAGGCCTGCGGCCGACCGATGTGACGCCGGAGCGGATGACGGCCGCCCGCCGCCGCGTGCTGGAGGCGGCCGTCGAGGCGCCCGCCTGGTCGCGCTCCGGCCTGGCCCATGCCGCGGGCGTTTCCAGCACGGTGGTCGACGGGCTGCTGAAGCTCGGGGCATTCGAGACGGTGCGGCTGCCCCCGCCGCCGGCGGTCGCCGCGCCGGACACGGGATATGGCCGCGCCGATCTGAACGACGACCAGAGCGTTGCCGCCGGCCAGCTGGTCGACGCCGTGGCCGAAGGCGATTTTTCAACTACGCTGATCGAGGGCGTCACCGGCTCCGGCAAGACAGAGGTTTATTTCGAGGCGGTGGCGAAAGCGCTCGACGCCGGCAAGCAGGTGTTGATCCTGCTGCCGGAGATCGCGCTGACGCAGAGCTTCATCGACCGCTTTCACGCCCGTTTCGGCGCGCCGCCGGCCGAATGGCATTCCGACGTGGCCCCGCGCATGCGCGAAAAGATCTGGCGCCAGGTCGCGGAGGGTCGCGTGCGCGTCGTCGCCGGCGCGCGCTCGGCGCTGTTCCTGCCGTTCAAGGACCTCGGCCTGATCGTCGTCGACGAAGAGCACGACCCGGCCTACAAGCAGGAGGATCGCAGCATCTATCACGCCCGCGACATGGCGGTGGTGCGGGGCTCGATCGGCGGCTTTCCGGTGATGCTCGCCTCGGCCACGCCGTCGGTCGAAAGCCGGGTCAATGCCGAAAGCGGCCGCTACCACCATGTCCGGCTGCCCGGCCGCTACGCCGAAGCGGCACTGCCCGATCTGAAGCTCGTCGACATGCGTCGGGCGCCGCCACCGCGCGGCCGCTTCATTTCTCCCGTGCTCAAGACGGCGATCGCCGCGACGCTGGCCAAGGGCGAGCAGGCGCTGCTCTTCCTGAATCGGCGGGGCTACGCACCGCTGACGCTGTGCCGGGTGTGCGGCCATCGCTTCCAGTGCCCCGACTGCTCGACCTGGCTGGTCGACCACCGGCTGCGCGGCCGGCTGCAGTGCCATCATTGCGGCTACGAGGTGCCGCGACCGGAGGCCTGCCCCGAATGCGGCACGCTCGACCATCTCGTCGCCTGCGGTCCCGGTGTAGAGCGCATCGCCGAAGAGATGCTGGCGGATTTTCCCGAGGCTCGCACGATCCTGCTGTCGTCGGACATGCCGGGCGGCACGCGGCGGCTGCGGCGCGAGCTCGACGCGATCGCCGACGGCGAGGCCGATATCGTGGTCGGCACCCAACTCGTGGCCAAGGGGCATCATTTTCCGCTGATGACGCTGGTCGGTGCCATCGACGCCGATCTGGGCCTCGCCAACGGCGATCCCCGCGCCGCCGAGCGTACCTTCCAGCTCCTCCACCAGGTGACGGGGCGCGCCGGGCGAAGCGGCCGGCCGAGCGTCGGCCTGATTCAGACCTTCCAGCCAGACCATCCCGTGATGCAGGCGATCGCGTCGGGCGATCCGGAGCTGTTCTACAGTCGAGAGATCGCCGAGCGCGAACGCTCCGGCCTGCCGCCCTTCGGACGGCTCGCCAGCATCATCGTCTCGGCGCTGAGCCGCAAGGAGGCGGAGGATCATGCGCGAGCGCTGCGCCGGGCGGCGCCGCAGGCGGAGAGCATCGAGGTGCTGGGGCCGGCCGAGGCACCGCTCTCGCTGCTCAGGGGACGTCATCGGTTCCGACTGCTTTGCCAGGGGACGCGCCGGGCATCGATGCAGGCATTCCTGCGCAGGACGATCGAGGCCGCGCCGCGGCCGCGTGGCTCCGTACAGGTGCAGATCGACGTCGACCCGCAGAGCTTCCTATAGCTTGCGTTCCATCGAGAGAGGCGTCGACGCCGAAAATCTCCGCGGTGGAGCCAATCTCGACCCTCCTGCCGTTCTATGCGACAGTTGCGAACGAGGCGAATCGAGGCTGCGATGCGTACCGGAATGGGGTTCAGAATTGGGGCGCTGCTGATCGCGGTGACGGCGGCGGTCGGTATCATGTCGGGCGGCGTGCGGGCTCAGGACGCGGCCGCCTCGCCCGGGCAGCAGCAAGAGCCGGCCTCGCTGAACCAAGCGCAAAACGCTCTCTCGATTGGCGAGATCCACTGGTATCCCGTCGATGCCGCCTGCACCTTCTTCACGGTCGAGCGACAGGGCGGCTTCGTCGAGGATCAGCCCGATAGCTGGCGGTTCGTCTTCATCACCATGAAAGAGACGGTGGACGCGGGGCAGCCGGCCTTGGAGCATGGCTACGTCATGACCAACGGATTGTTGCGCGAGTTGGAAAAGGGCAAGTCCGCACCCGACAAGGACGGCAATGTCGTCACCGTCTGGCGCAGCGCGGGCGAGCCGCGCATCAATGTCAACATGAAGCTGGTCGAGACCGGGGCCAAGGACGGCAAGACCGGCTTTCAGGGGCAGATGACGCTGTTCTGGGGAGACAAGAAGGCGACTCTCGACGTTGCCGGCACCTGCCGTCCATAACCGGTCCATCGCCGCGACGGCAGGGGCACCGCGATTCAGGGGGGGCTTCGAAGGACCCTGCCACTCCTCTGCGGTGGAAAGCTGGCCGTTGTTTTCTTGATGCCAACGCACAAAGCCGGCCACGCGATCGGAACCGAAGGCCGATGGCGACTTGACCATGATGGCCGCTCTCCGGCAGGAGAGGGAACTTCGCTCGCCGCTCGGGAGGAAACTCAGCGTTATGCAATTCATGCTGCCGCGTTCGCTTGCGGAATGGCTGCCGTTCGCCGCTGCCGTTCTGACCGCGCTCTACGGGCTCGCCGTCCTGTTCTCGCCGCGAATCGCCTTTCGCACGATTGGCCGCAAGGACAAGGTGTTTCACGCCAGGGCCTTGGCGAGCGGGCGTGGCGATATCGGCGGCTTCCATCTGGGTATGGGGCTGATCGCCCTGGCCATGTTCGACCAGCCCTTCCTGCAGTTGGCGCTGGGCGCCGGCTGGCTGGGCGCGGCTGTCGGCCGCCTCGTCTCGATCGTGATGGACCGCAGCGGTACTTTGTCGACCTGGGCCTGGTTCCTCTTCAGCCTGGCGCTGGCGGGGATGACGCTGGCGCCGCCCCTCGGCTACCTGCCCGGCTGATGCAAAAAGGCGATTTGCCGCGAGGTATGCCGCCAAGGCGGCTATCCGCATGCACCATGAGTCCGTCGTCAGCCTTTTGCCGCTTGGCTGAAGCCGCGTGCCGACGTTTCCCGCCACCGCGGCCAATTGCGCAAGGTTATGGGATATCATGCGGAAAGGCCGGAAACGAAGGCCTTTGCCGTGTTGTCGGAGGCAAATCCCTATGCTAGACGATCCTGGTTTTCCGAGGGCAGGACACGCTGCAAGCCGTGGCGTGAACAGAAAAACAGAATTGGCTTCAGGTGCTTGAGCCGTCCGTTCTGACTCGGCCGGACAAGACCTGGGATGGAACGAAGAGAAACGAGCGTCCGTGGCACAGTCATCCTCTCCCGTGTCGGGAGTCGCAGAACGCTACGCCCAGTCGCTGTTCGAGCTGGCCAATGAGCAGGGCTCGATCGACCGGGTGGAGTCCGAGCTTGTCGGATACCAGGATCTGATCGACGAGAGCGCCGATTTTCGGCGCCTGGTGGAAAGCCCGGCCTTTACGGCCGAGCAGCAGCTTCGAGCGATTTCGGCCGTCGTCGACAAATCGCAGGCGAGCGAGCTGACGGGCAATTTTCTCAAGGTGATCGCCTCCAACCGGCGGCTGTTCGTGCTTCCTTCGATGATCCGCGCCTTTCGCCGGCTGGCGGCCGAGGGGCGCGGCGAGATGGAGGCCGAGGTCGTCAGCGCCCAACCGCTGACCGACGAGCAGCGGCGTGAGCTGTCGGAGGCCGTCGGCGCCTACGCCAACAAAACCATTTCGTTGCACGAGCAGGTCGATCCGGCCGTGCTCGGCGGGCTGATCGTGCGCATCGGCTCGCGGCAGATCGACACGTCGATCCGCACCAAACTCAATTCCCTTAAGCTCGCACTGAAAGAGGTCGGCTGATGGACATCCGTCCCGCAGAGATTTCTGCAATCCTGAAGGACCAGATCAAGAACTTCGGCAAGGAAGCCGAGGTCTCGGAAGTCGGTCAGGTTCTGTCGGTCGGTGACGGCATCGCCCGCGTCTACGGCCTCGACCAATGTCAGGCCGGCGAGATGCTGGAGTTTCCCGGCGGCGTGCGCGGCATGGCGCTGAACCTCGAGCACGACAATGTCGGCGTCGTCATCTTCGGTTCCGATCGTGAGATCAAGGAAGGCGATACGGTCAAGCGTACCGGCGCCATCGTCGAGGTCCCGGTCGGCATGGGCCTGCTCGGCCGCGTCATCGACGGCCTGGGCAATCCGATCGACGGCAAGGGTCCGATCGAATTCACCGAGAAGCGTCGTGTCGACGTCAAGGCGCCCGGTATCATTCCGCGGAAGTCGGTGCATGAGCCGATGTCGACGGGCCTGAAGGCGATCGACGCCTTGATCCCGATCGGCCGCGGCCAGCGCGAGTTGGTCATCGGCGACCGTCAGACCGGCAAGTCGGCCATCCTGCTCGACACCTTCCTCAATCAGAAGCCCGCGCATGACGAGGGCCGCGAGAAGGACCAGCTCTTCTGCATCTACGTCGCGGTCGGCCAAAAGCGCTCGACCGTCGCGCAGCTCGTTCGCGTGCTGGAGGAGCGTGGTGCGCTCGAGTACTCGATCATCGTCGCTGCGACGGCCTCCGATCCGGCACCGCTGCAGTACATCGCGCCGTTCGCCGGCTGCGCCATCGGCGAGTGGTTCCGCGACAACGCCAAGCATGCGTTGATCGCCTATGACGATTTGTCGAAGCAGGCCGTGGCCTATCGCCAGGTCTCTCTGCTGCTGCGCCGTCCGCCGGGCCGCGAAGCCTATCCGGGCGACGTCTTCTATCTGCACTCGCGGCTTCTCGAGCGCGCGGCCAAGATGAACGACGACCACGGTGCCGGTTCGCTGACGGCGCTGCCGGTCATCGAGACCCAGGCGAACGACGTGTCGGCCTATATTCCGACCAACGTCATCTCGATCACCGATGGCCAGATCTTCCTGGAGACCAACCTGTTCTACCAGGGCATCCGCCCGGCGGTGAACGTCGGCCTGTCGGTGTCGCGCGTCGGCTCGGCCGCGCAGATCAAGGCGATGAAGCAGGTCGCGGGCTCGATCAAGGGCGAACTGGCGCAGTACCGCGAGATGGCGGCCTTCGCGCAGTTCGGCTCCGATCTCGACGCCGCGACCCAGCGTCTGCTCAACCGTGGCGCCCGCCTGACCGAGCTGTTGAAGCAGCCGCAGTTCTCGCCCCTGAAGACCGAGGAGCAGGTGGCGGTGATCTTCGCCGGCACGCAAGGCTATCTCGACAAGCTGCAGGTCAGCCGGGTCGGCGCGTTCGAGCAAGGGCTTCTGTCGTCGCTGCGCAGCGAGCACAAGGACGTGCTCGATGCCATCGCCAGCGAGAAGCAGCTTACCGACGAGATCCGCGAGAAGCTGAAGAAGGCGATCGACAGCTTCGCCAAGAATTTCAGCTAAGTCTGACGCGGGAGACGGCGCGAACCCATGCCTTCGCTTAAGGATCTGCGAAACCGTATCGCTTCGGTCAAGGCGACCCAGAAGATCACCAAGGCCATGCAAATGGTCGCGGCGGCCAAGCTCCGTCGCGCCCAGGAGGCGGCCGAGGCAGCGCGCCCCTATTCGGAGCGCATGGCCAAGGTGCTCGCCAGCATCGCCGGCGCGATGGAGGGCGACGGTCCGCCGCTGATGACCGGCACCGGCAAATCGGACACTCATCTTCTGGTGGTCTTTACCTCTGATCGCGGGCTCGCCGGCAGCTTCAACGCCAACATCGCGAAGCTGGCCCGGGCGCATATGCGCAAGCTTGAATCGGAGGGCAAGACGGTGAAGATCGTCACTGTCGGGCGCAAGGGTTACGACCTGATGCACCGCGACCTCTCCGATCGGATCGTCGACCGGATCAGCCTGCGCGAGGTCAAGCAGGTCAGCTTCGCCAATGCCGACGAGATCGGCACGCGGCTCATCGAGCGATTCGAGGCGGGCGAGTTCGACGTTTGCACGGTCTTCTTCGCGGCCTTCCAGAACGTGATCACCCAGGTGCCCACGGCGCTGCAGCTCATTCCCGCCGCGATCGAGGCGGAAGAGGGGACGGCCGAGGCCAGCAGCGGCGGCGCGATCTACGACTACGAGCCTGAGCCGGAGGCGATCCTCGCCGATCTCATTCCGCGCAACATCAAGGTGCAGATCTTCCGGGCGCTCCTGGAAAATGCCGCATCGGAGCAGGGCGCGCGGATGAGCGCCATGGACAATGCGACGCGCAATGCCGGTGACATGATCGACAAGCTGTCGATCTCCTACAACCGGCAGCGGCAGGCGCAGATCACCACCGAACTCATCGAGATTATCTCGGGCGCGGAAGCGCTCTGATGTTTGAGAAGGAGGCCAGCTTTGGCTGACACGATTTCCAAAGGCGTGGCGACCGGGCGGGTCGCCCAGGTCATCGGCGCCGTGGTCGACGTCCATTTCGACGATCATCTGCCGGCGATCCTGAATTCGCTGGAGACCGAGAACAACGGTCGCCGGCTGGTGCTCGAGGTCGCCCAGCACCTCGGCGAGAACACCGTGCGCACCATCGCCATGGACCTGACGGAGGGCCTCGTTCGCGGCCAGCCGGTGCATGACACGGGCGAGCCGATCCAGGTGCCGGTAGGCGACGAGACGCTCGGCCGCATCATGAACGTGATCGGCGAGCCGATCGACGAGGTCGGACCGATCAACACGACCGAGAAGCGGGCGATCCATCAGCCGGCTCCGGCGTTCATCGAGCAGTCTCCCGAATCCCAGATCCTGGTCACCGGCATCAAGGTCATCGATCTGCTGGCGCCCTATGCGCGCGGCGGCAAGGTCGGCCTGTTCGGCGGTGCCGGCGTCGGCAAGACGGTGCTGATCCAGGAACTGATCAACAACATCGCCCGCGCCCATGGCGGCTATTCGGTGTTCGCCGGCGTCGGCGAGCGCACCCGCGAGGGCAACGATCTCTATCATGAGATGATCGAATCGGGCGTGAACAAGGACCCGCACGAGAACAACGGCTCGACGGAAGGCTCCAAGGCCGCCTTGATCTACGGCCAGATGAACGAGCCGCCGGGAGCCCGCGCCCGCGTCGCGCTTTCGGGCCTGACGGTCGCCGAGCATTTCCGGGACCAGGGGCAGGACGTCCTGTTCTTCGTCGACAACATCTTCCGCTTCACCCAGGCGGGCTCCGAGGTGTCGGCGCTGCTCGGCCGTATCCCTTCGGCCGTGGGCTATCAGCCGACGCTCGCCACCGACATGGGCGACATGCAGGAGCGCATCACCACCACCACCAAGGGCTCGATCACCTCGGTGCAGGCGATCTACGTGCCCGCCGACGACTTGACCGATCCGGCGCCGGCGACCTCGTTCGCCCATCTGGACGCCACCACCGTGCTGTCGCGCTCGATCTCGGAAAAGGGCATCTACCCGGCCGTGGATCCGCTCGACTCGACCTCGCGCATCCTGTCGCCGATGATCCTCGGCGAGGAGCACTATACGGTCGCCCGGCAGGTGCAGCAGACGCTGCAGAAGTACAAGTCGCTGCAGGACATCATCGCGATCCTGGGCATGGACGAGCTCAGCGAAGAGGACAAGCTGACGGTGGCGCGCGCCCGCAAGATCGAGCGCTTCCTGTCGCAGCCGTTCTTCGTCGCCGAGGTGTTCACCGGTTCGCCCGGCCAGCTGGTGCCGCTGGAAGACACGATCCGCTCTTTCAAGGGGCTGGTGAACGGCGAGTACGATCACTTGCCGGAGGCCGCCTTCTACATGGTCGGGTCGATCGAGCAGGCGGTCGAGAAGGCGCAGAAGCTGGCGGCCGAGGCGGCGTGATCGCCTCGTCCACACGGTTTCGCCCTTCGCGCAGGATTGATTGAGGCAAGAGGCAGATGGCTGATCTCGACAGTTTTCGCCTGGAACTCGTTTCGCCCGAACGGCTGCTGCTGTCGGAAGACGTGACGGCGGTGATCGTGCCGGGCAGCGAAGGCTACATGACGGTCATGGCGCATCACCAGCCGCTCCTGGCCATGATGAAGCCCGGCCTCGTCGTCGGCACGCTGGCGAGCGGGGACGAGCGGCGCTTCTATGTGCGCGGCGGTTTCGCCGACGTGACGCTCGATTCCTGTACTCTGCTCGCCGAGCAGGCGGTTCCGATCGAGGAATTCAGCGTCGAGGATATCGAGCAGCAGATCCGCGACACCGAGGAAGACGTCGCCGACGCGCAGACGCCGGAAGCGCGCAGCAGGGCGGAGCAGCAGCTCGCAGAGCTTCGCAACGTGCGCGACGTGCTGGGGATGTAGTCCGCTTCGCCGATCGCGAACAAAGGGGGCTGGCCGGTGCCGGCCTTTTTTGTTTCGGGCTCGGTCGAAGCGCCGGGAGGGCAAAACTATCGGCCCTTCCGCCATGGGACGGCCGTCGCTTCTCCAACGCCGCCGGATCGCGCCGGCGACGGACTGCCGCGTCCGCGCCCACCGGACCTCCGCCCGCTACTGGCGGGCCGGGATGCGCTTGATCCGTGCGCCGATGGCGTTCAGGCGCTCCTCGATACGCTCGTAGCCGCGTTCGATCTGCTGGGCGTTGTTGATCGTCGACGTCCCTTCCGCGCCCATCGCCGCGATCAGCATCGCCATGCCGGCGCGGATGTCCGGACTTTCCAGGCGGGCCGCCTTCAACTGGGTGGGGCCTGAAACGACCGCTCGATGTGGATCGCACAGGACGATGCGGGCGCCCATGGCAATCAGTTTGTCGACGAAGAACATGCGCGATTCAAACATCTTCTCGAACATCAGCACCATGCCGTCGCATTGCGTGGCCGTGACGATCGCGATCGACATCGTGTCCGCCGGAAAGGCGGGCCAAGGCTGATCCTCGATCTTCGGGACGTGGCCGCCGAAATCCGGCACGATCTTTTTCGATTGATTGGCATGCACGATCAGATCGTCGCCGTCGATGTCGCACAAGATTCCCAGTCGCTCGAACCCCATCAAGGTCGAGCGCAAGTGCGGCACGCCGGCATTGGTAATTCGGATGTCGGAATTGGTCACGGCTGCGAGGCCGATCAGCGAGCCGACCTCGATGTGGTCGGGACCGATCCGGTAAGTTGCTCCCGACAGTCGGCAACCGCCGTGGATCGTCATGCAGTTGGTGCCGACGCCCTCGATCCGGGCGCCGATCGCAACGAGGAAGAGGGCCAGGTCCTGCACGTGCGGCTCCGATGCGCAGTTGCGCAGGATGGTCGTTCCCTCGGCCGCAACGGCGGCGCACATCGCGTTTTCCGTCGCCGTCACGGACGGCTCGTCGAGAAAAACGTCGGCGCCAACGAGTTTTTCCGCGCGGAAATTGTAGACGCCTTCCAGGGCGATGTCAGCGCCGAGTTGGCGTAGCGCGAGGAAATGACTATCGAGACGCCGCCGTCCGATCACGTCTCCGCCCGGCGGTGGGAGCGTGATTTGCCCGCAGCGGGCCAGAACCGGCCCAGCAAGAAGGATGGAGGCACGGATGCGCGAGCACAGATCGGGGTCGAGGTCCGTTGGATGGACCTCGCGGGCATGAATACGCAGAGTGTTGTTGCCCGTCCACTCGGCTTCGACCCCGAGCGAGGACAACAACCGCACCAGGGCTTCGACATCGCGAATTCTCGGTACGTTCGAAAGCTCGACCGGCTGATCCGTGAGCAGGGCGGCCGCGATGATGGGAAGGGCGGCGTTCTTGTTGCCCGACGGTTCGATCGAACCGGAGAGGCGACGGCCGCCCTCGACGATGTATTCGATTCTTTCTGCGGGTCTGGGGGCTGCCATTGTGGAGTGACATCATTTCCGGATTGAAGGATCAGATTTACCGGCCGGCGGGTTGGTTGCAGCGTCCGGCCGAACCGACTGCTACGCCGTCTCCAGATGCCGGAATTCGCGGATAACCACCTGGTAGACGGAGCGCTTGAAGGGGACGATCAGGTCCAGCACCTCGTCCATCGGCTTCCAGGCCCACTCGTCGAATTCGGCCGGGTGGCCATCCGGCGGTGGGTCGATAGCGACTTCGCTGGCGTCGCCGGTGAAATGGAAGGCGAACCACTTCTGTGTCTGGCCGCGATAGCGGCCCTTCAGCGCCACGCCGAGGAGTTCGGGGGGCAGGTCGTAGTTGATCCAGCCGCTGCTCTCGGCGGCAAGCTCCACGGAGCGGATGCCGGTCTCCTCGTAGAGCTCGCGTTTGGCGGCGGCGAGCGGTTCCTCGCCCGGATCGATGCCGCCCTGCGGCATCTGCCAGAGCCGCGAGGCGCCGGTCAGCTCATGGTTCTCGCTGAACTTACGGTGACCAACCCAGACCAGCCGCTCGGAATTGAGAACCATGACGCCGACACAAGGGCGATAGGGAAGGGCGGTCTGGTCGGCCATGGCGCAACATCCGTGATCGAGAGAATGGCGACAGTTATAGCGGCTGAGCGCGAAAGCTGAAGTCGTTCCGGTTCATCGCCGTTCGGGATCGAGCGCCAGCTGTGAGACCGGAACCAGGTCGATGCCCCGCTCGCTCGCCTCCTCGGCCCAGGCGGTTATAGCGTCGACCGAGGACTCGAAAGCCGAGGCGATGCCGATTGCCGAGCCCTTGGCGCGCGCAATGCGCTCCAGCGCATCGAGCTGGGCGCGGATGTCGCCCGGCTGTTGGCTTCGGTCGATCAGCAGGTCGGCGGCGGCAAAGGGCTCCGAGTCGGCAACCGCCACCTCGCGGGCGGCGCTGCGGGCCGAGCTGCCGTCGTCGACGTAGAGCAGGCCGCGTTGCGCCGTCTCCGACAGGAGGGCCCGAACAGCCTCGCGGTCAGCGGTCAGCCGCGCGCCCATGAAATTCATGATGCCCACATAGTTGGTCATGCGTCCGAGCGACCAATAGAGTTCGTCCATGTCTCCGGCCTCAGCCGACTCTGCGGTCAGCGTGTGCGGACCCGGCGAGACGTCGGGATAACCGACCGGTTCCATCGGCACCTGCAGAAGCAGTTCATGGCCCTCGCGGCGCGCGTCCTGCATCCAGCGCGAGAGGCTGTTGCCGCTCGCCGCAAAGGCCAGCGTCACGCTTCGCGGTAACGTCTTGACGGCATATTGCGTGCCGGTCTGGCTGATCCCCAGGCCACCGACGATGATGGCGATCTGCGTCCCCATCCGAGAGGTCGGCTCGCCGGCATAGACGTCGAGCGGCCGGCGGCCGTCTTCGGCCCGGATCGGCAGCGCGCCGTAGGGCGAATCTTCCAGGAGATCTTGCTCGGGAAGGTGGGCGAGCTGTGCCGGCTGGCGCAGCGAGCCTGGATCGCGAATATCGAGGGGAATTGTCTCCGCATTGCCTGCGAGGATGCCGTCAGGACCGCGCTGTACGATAGGGGCCGAAGGTGGCGGCGGGAGAGGCGAAGAGTCCCGCTCGACCGGTTTTTCGCTGACGGCCGTCGGCGGCGGCGTCGGCACGTAGGACGCGTGCCGAAGGTCTGGCTGCAGCCAGGCGGTGGCCGCAGACCCCGCAATGACGACGGCCAGCGCGGCGGCGCAACCCACCCGTCCCCAGGTGAGAACCGGCCGCTTCGGGCGCGGCCGGGCAGGCGTCTGGCCGAGAGGCCGATGGAGGTCATCGAACATGGGAGGATGCTAGCGGCGAGACCTTATGCGGGCCTTCCCAAAACGAAAACGGCCCCGGCCTTCGAATCGAAGGCCGGGGCCGCGTCACCGTTACGGAAAACCTCAGTTCGCGGCGGTCGCCGCGGCCGATTCGGCTTGCGGCGGAAAAGCCGCATTGGTCTTCACGCCGCGCAGCAGGTCGAGCGCGTACTGCAGCTGCAGATCGTCCTTCTTTTCCGGCGGCACGTAATCGAGCGAACCGGACCCTTCGTCGGTCTCGTTCTCGCCGGTGATGTGACCGCGCAGAGACGACTCGCCGCGCACGACCTCGTCGTCCTCGTCGAGGCCCATCTGCTTCTTGATGTCGTCGGGCAGCGGCTGATCGACGACGATGTCCGGCTCGATGCCGCGTCCCTGGATCGAGCGTCCCGACGGCGTGTAATAGAGCGCCGTGGTCAGCCGCAGCGCGCCGTTGGGGCCGAGCGGGATGATCGTCTGGACCGAGCCCTTGCCGAAGGACCGCGAGCCGACGACCGTCGCCCGGCGCTGATCCTGCAAAGCGCCGGCCACGATCTCGGAGGCCGATGCCGAACCGCCGTTGACGAGCACCACCAGAGGCTTGCCGTCGATATCGTCGCCCGAGCGGGCGTTGTAGCGCCGCGTCTCTTCAGGGTTGCGACCGCGTGTGGAGACGATCTCGCCGTTCTTCAGGAAGGCGTCGGAGACGCTTACCGCCTCGTCGAGAAGTCCGCCCGGATTGCGCCGCAGGTCGAGGACGTAACCCTTCAGCTTGTCCTCGCCGACCTCGCTCTTGATGTCGTCGATCGCTTCTTCCAGGCCGACGGTCGTCTGTTCGTTGAACTTCAGAAGCTTGATGTAGCCGACGTCGTTCTCGACCGAATGGCGCACCGACGGCACCTTGATCTCGTCGCGCATGATGCTCACGCGGATCGGCTTGGCGGCGCCTTCGCGCAGGATGGTCAGTTCAACCGATGTTCCGACGTCACCCTTCATCTTGTCGACCGCCTCGTTGAGGGTCAGGCCGCGCACCTGCTGGCCGTCGATCTCGGCGATGAGATCTCCGGCGAGGACGCCGGCCTTGTCGGCGGGCGTGCCCTCGAACGGCGAGACGACCTTGACGAGTTCGTCTTCCATCGTGACCTCGATGCCGAGGCCGCCGAATTCGCCGCGCGTTTCCGTGCGCATGTCCGCCGCCTGTTCGGCGTTCATGTAGCTGGAATGCGGATCGAGGGCGGTCAGCATGCCGTTGATCGCCGTTTCGATCAGCTTCTGATCGTCAGGCTCCTCGACGTACTGGGCGCGTACGCGCTCGAAGACATCGCCAAAGATCGCAAGCTGGCGATAGGTGTCGGAGCCAGCGGCGTTGGCAACGCCTGGCTGCCCCGCCGTAATCACGGTCATCGCCGTCGCGCCCATGAGCGCACCGGCAAACAGGATCGAAAGCTTACGGATCATTCCTCGTCCTTCCAGAAGGCTGATCCATCCACCATGACGATGGATCAACCGGATTCCCGTCCTTGCGAAACTCTACATAAAGCGAAGGCGCTGTCGCATCAAAGTCGTCACCGGATGCGCTCGCGAGACGACGCGCGCCCATCATTCCGACCGGCTCTCCGGCAAGCACGAACTGTCCGACGTCGACATCGATCTCGCTCATGCCCGCCAACACCACATGATATCCACCGCCCGCGTCCAGGATCAATAGCTGTCCGTACGAACGAAACGGTCCGGCATAGAGAACGGAGCCATCGGCGGGGGTGGTCACCAACGCGCCCGCGGCGGCCACCAGGGTTTCGCCGGACGCCGGCCGTCCGATGCCGTCCTTTTCGCCAAAGCGGGTCCGCAACTCACCTGTTACTGGCACCGACAAACGGCCTTTCAATGACGAAAATGGGGCGGAGGGTGCGTCGATCCGAGTGATGTCACGCCGAAGTGAGGCGAGGTCGTAGCTGGCTTCGGTCGGTTCCGCGGCTTTCGCGGGGCTTTCGGTTTCGTCCGGAGCTTGCGCGAGGCTTGCCGTGCGCCGTTCCGCTTCGGCTTCGGCTTCGGCCTGGCGCTTGGCCTCCTCGGCCTCCGCAAGGCGGCGCTCTTCCTCGGCCTGCTCGCGGGCCGCCTTTTCGGCCGCACGGGTCGTTTCCAGATCAGCGTCGAGCGAGGTGATCAGTTCGCGCAGAGTGGTGGCCTTTGCTGCCAGTTCGGCAGCGCGGCGGTTGGTATCGCTCAGCCGATCGCGGCTCTCGGCTTCGATCCGCTGTTTTTCTTCGAACAGCTTGGCGAGCCGGGTCTCCTCCTCGCGCTGGCGCATCAGGCTCGCGAGGAAGGTCTGCTTCTCCGTCTCGATCTGGGTGCGGACCGAGGACAGATTCTTCAGGTCCGCAACGAGCTGTTCGGTCTGCGAGCGGATCGACGGCACCACTGCGCCGAGCAGGATGGCGCTTCGCACCGAACTCAGCGCATCTTCCGGCTCGACGAGCAGCGCCGGCGGCGGCTCACGCCCCATTCTTTGCAGCGCCGCCAGCACCTCGGCCAAAAGGCCGCGACGCTCGTACAACGACGATTTCAGCGTCGCTTCCCGGCTCGCCAGTTCGGCGATGCGATGCTCGCTTTCCGCGATGCTGGCGCTTGCCGCCTTCTGGGCGGCGGCGGCGTCGATCATCGCCTGGCGGATCTTCGAGCGGTCCTGGGCGAGCGAGGCGATTTCCGAATCGAGATTGGCGACCGTATCGGTGGTGAGCGAGATTTGCTGCGCCAGGGTGTCCAGTTCCTGGGCCCGCCTGTCGCGCTGCTCCTCGATGGCGTTGAGGCGGCTGACGAGCGCGGCGAGGGTAGGCTCGGCCGGGGCCGCCCGGCCTACGGTGGAGGGAAGCAGGACGGCCAGCGCAAAAGCCAGCAGAGCCGGCGCGCGCAGTCGCGCCCGGTTGCCGACTCGTCTCCGATGGATCCGCCGTGCCTCGATCACTGATGCTCCCGCTCTGGCATGGGCCACGATAGGGGCGGTCCCTTAAAGAATCATCAACCATCCGGTCACACTCGGTGACCGATGTGACGATGCCGAGGTTTTGCCGGCTTCTGTCGTTTTCGCGCAACGTTGCGGTGCCAGCGGGAGCGATGGGCAGGCGGCAGGAAAAGAATCCGGCCTTAAGGTGAGTCCGCCTGCGTTTGCAGAGCGTTAACCATAAAACTTCACGCGGTTCGAGAGCGACTTCAAGCGCGATGGTAAGGATGGCCGGCGAGAATGGTGGCGGCTCGGTAGAGCTGCTCGGCCAGAACGATCCGCAGGATCTGGTGCGGCAGCGTCATGCGCCCGAACGACACGACCCAGTCGGCCTTGCGGCGGATTTCGTCGTCGAGGCCGTCCGGCCCGCCGATGACCAGCGCCAGATCACGCGTGCCGCCGTCGCGCCGCTCGGCGAGCTGCGAGGCGAACTCTTCGGAGGAGGGTGTCCTGCCGGTTTCGTCGAGGGCGACGAGGCAGCCTTTGTCGGGTAGGGCGGCGAGGAGGCGAGCCGCCTCGTCGCGCTTGCGTTCGGCCGACGAGGACGCCTTGCTCTCCGCCAGTTCGGTCAAGCCCGAATAGTCGAGCGCCAGCGGTGCGCCGACCTTTTTGAGACGCGTCAGATACCGCTCCGCCAACTCCCGCTCGGGACCGGATTTCATGCGGCCGACAGCCGCGATCATCACCTTCATCGGTCGCCTTTGCCGAGGAGGGGCAGCAGGTTGTTGCCGCGAGAGGAGCGGTCAGTGAACCGTCGCATCCCCCATGTCGCCGACGGACCACATCTTTTCGATGTTGTAGAAGGTCCGCACTTCGGGCCGGAAGACATGCACGATGATGTCGCCGGTGTCGATCAGGACCCAGTCGGCGTTCTGCATGCCCTCGACTTTCGAGGTGCCAAGCCCGTTGTCCTTCAGATCACGCAGCAGCCGATCGGCGACGGCGACGACATGACGGTGCGAGCGGCCGGAGACGACCACCATGAAATCGGCCAGCGCCGATTTTCCCTTCATGTCGATGGAGACGATATCCTCGCCCTTTGAGTCTTCGAGACTGGCTAGGACGATGTCCAGGGCGCGCTGGGCCAACGATTCGTCGTCGACGGGCGCCTCTGAAGGCCTGTCCGCAGACATGACCTCCGCTTCAGCCATAGGTCGCAGTGGTGTTTCCCTTTCCTTGTTCATGGAAGGCAGCATGTCGTGCCTTCCTTAATAAGTGTGGCAGTGATGCATGGCAGTTTCAAGACATCTGCGAAGTCTTGGCGCGCAGCGCCGTCGAGGACAGCGCCGATCTTGGACCATGCAGGAAGACCCATGCCGGAGGCTTGCGGCCCGGCACGCAGGCCGCGCGCTCCTCTGAAACGCGCTCCCGGGCGAAGGTTTTCGCCATGCGCGAGGACAGGAACGCCAGCGTGGAGCCCGGCCGATCGACCACGGCGATGGGGAAGGTCCGGGCGATCCATCGCCACTTCTGCCAGAGATGAAACGAGGCCAGGCTGTCTGCTCCCATGATCCAGACGAATTCGACGTCCGGTTTCTTTTGGGCGATCAGCGCCAACGTTTCGGCGGTGTAGCAGATCCGGTGCGCCGACTCGAACGCCGTGACGTCGATCCTCGGGTGCCGGACCAGACGCTTCGAGGCCGCGACACGTTCGGCAATCGGCCGCAGATTGCCATGGTCCTTCAAGGGATTGCCGGGCGTGACCATCCACCAGACGCGGTCGAGACGCAGCCGGTGCATCGCCGTCTCGGCAACCAGCAGATGGCCGGCATGTGGAGGATTGAACGAACCGCCGAACAGGCCGACGCGCAGGCCCGGCTCGGTGTGCGGCATGCGCAAAAGGTCGGCCGGCAAGCCGTCAGGCGTCATGACGCTTCCGCCTCTTGGCAGCGCTGTCGCTTGCCGGTCTTGGTGCAAGACGTCATGGGCGGGTCTGGCCGCTGCCACGGACCCGGTAGTTGAAGCTCGTCAGCTGCTCGACGCCGACCGGCCCGCGCGCGTGCATCTTGCCGGTCGCGATGCCGATCTCGGCGCCCATGCCGAACTCGCCGCCATCGGCGAACTGGGTGGAGGCGTTGTGCAGCAGGATCGCCGAATCGATTCCGGCAAGGAACGCCTCGGCAGCGGCCGCGTCGTCGGTGACGATCGCCTCGGTGTGGTGCGAGGAATATCGCCCGATATGGGCGATCGCCGCATCCACCCCGTCGACGACGGCGACCGAGATGATCGCGTCGAGATACTCCGTGCGCCAATCCTCCTCGGTGGCCGGTTTCGCTGCCGGATAGAGGCCGCATACCGTTTCGTCGCCCCGGATTTCGCAGCCCTTCTCGGCCAGCGCGTCGAGAATCGGGACGAGATGGGTCGCGAGCGCCTTGCGGTCGATCAGCAGCGTCTCGGCGGCGCCGCAGACGCCGGTGCGACGCATCTTGGAATTGACGGCGATCGTTTTGGCCATGTCGAGATCGGCGGCGCCATCGACATAGAGGTGGCAGATGCCTTCGAGATGCGAGAAGACGGGCACGCGCGCTTCGTCCTGTACGCGCGCGACCAGCGAGCGCCCGCCGCGCGGCACGATCACGTCGATCGAGCCTTGCAGGCCCTTGAGCATTTCGCCGACGGCGGCGCGGTCCGATGTCGGTACGAGCTGGATGGCCTCTTTGGGAAGCCCTGCCTCGGCCAAACCCGCTTCCAGCGCGGCATGGATGGCGGCGGACGAGCGCGCCGAATCCGAGCCTCCGCGCAAGATCACCGCGTTGCCGGCCTTGATGCACAGAGCGCCGGCATCGGCCGTGACGTTCGGCCGGCTTTCGTAGATGACGCCGATGACGCCGAGCGGCGTGCGCACGCGCTCGATGGCCAGGCCGTTGGGGCGTGTCCACGAGGCGATGACCGAACCCACCGGGTCGGGCAGGGCGGCGACCGCTCGCAAGCCTTCGGCGATGGCCGAAACGCGCGCCTCGTCGAGGCGCAGCCGGTCGATGAAGGAGCCGGTCAGCCCGGCCGCTTGGCCGCGCTCCAGGTCGGACGCGTTGGCGGCCAGAATGTCTGCCGAACGCGCCTCGATCGCATGGGCCATCGCTTCCAGCGCCCGATTCTTCTGCTCGGCCGTCGCCAAGGCCAGGGTGCGGGCGGCAGTGCGCGCGCGCCGACCCATCGCCAACATCAGCTCTTCGACGCTCTGCGCGCCGGATATCGTGCCGTCGTCCATCATGTCTCTCCCGCGCCAGCGAACCGAGCGCCAGCCTGGTCTTAATCTCTCAAGCGATTTCCGTCATCTCCCGGAACTGGCGCTCCAGCACCAGGTCGTCGCGGTGAATCATCGCCGCGCGGGGTGGGTGCCCGAGTTCCGCCTGGATCGCCGCGGTGCGCAGGCCCGCGATGCGGCGCGCTTCGTCGCTGTCGTAGGCGACCAGACCCCGGGCGACCTCGACGCCGTCCTCCGCCTCCACGATGATCGTGTCGCCACGTTCGAACGTTCCCTGGACCGCCTTGACGCCGGCCGGCAGCAGGCTTTTGCCCGACAGGAGCGCCTTGACGGCACCGGCGTCGATGACCAGCCGTCCATGCGGGTGCAGGTGGCCGGCGATCCAGCGCTTGCGCGCTGTGACCGGGTTGTCCGACGGGCAGAACAAAGTATGTCGCTCGCCGGCCGCGATGGCGGCCAGCGGGTTCATCCGCGCCCCGGCGGTGATGATCATCGCCGCGCCGGCGGAGGTGGCGATCTTGCCGGCCTCCACCTTGGTCTTCATGCCGCCGCGCGACAGCGCCGAGGCGGCCTCGCCGGCCATCGCCTCGATCTCCGGCGTGATCCGTTCGACCACCGGGATGTGCCGGGCGTTCGGGTCGTCGGCGGGAGGCGCGGTGTAGAGGCCATCGACATCGGAGAGCAGGATCAGCAGATCGGCCTCCATCATGGTCGCGACGCGCGCCGCCAGACGATCGTTGTCGCCGTAGCGGATCTCGTTGGTCGCCACCGTGTCGTTCTCGTTGATCACCGGCACCGCGCCCAGCGCCAGCAGCGTTCCGATGGTGGCGCGGGCATTGAGATAGCGGCGGCGCTCCTCGGTATCGCTGAGCGTCAGCAGCACCTGGCCCGCGGTCAGTCCGAAACTGCTGAGCGATTCCGAATAGGCGCGGGCCAGCGCGATCTGGCCGACCGCCGCCGCGGCTTGGCCTTCCTCCAGCCGCAGAGCGCCCTTGCCGAGCTTCAAGATCTTGCGACCGAGCGCGATGGAGCCGGACGAGACGACCAGCACCTCCTTGCCGCTTCGGGTCAAGCCGGCGATGTCCTCGACCAGCGAGGCGAGCCATGCCTGCTTCAGGCCCTTTGCCTGGTCGACGAGGAGCGCCGAGCCGATCTTGACGACGATGCGGCGGCAGCCGGCGAGAGCGTCGCTCATGCCTCGTCGTCCTCGCGCACGGCACCCGCCGGTTCCAGCATCGGCGGCTTTTGCCAGCGGGGATCCGCCTCGGCCTGCTCCTCCGACGCGGCAAGACCGACAATCTCGGCCCGGAGCGCTCTCAGCGCCTCGGTCATGCCCTCGCGGCTGACGGCCGACAGCGCCAGAGGCCGGGTCCCGCAGGCCTCGGCCAGTTCATCGAGCTTGGCGTCGCGCGTCTCGGGATCGAGCGCGTCGACCTTGGACAGCGCCACGATCTCGGGCTTTTCCGCCAGTCCGTTGCCATAGGCCTGAAGCTCGCTGCGAACCGTGCGATAGGTCGCGGCCACGTCCTCTTCGGTGCCCGACACGAGATGCAGGAGCACCCGCGTGCGTTCGACGTGGCCCAAAAAGCGGTCACCGATGCCTACGCCCTCGTGCGCACCTTCGATCAGGCCGGGAATGTCGGCGATGACGAACTCGGCCCCGTCGACCGAGGCGACGCCGAGATTGGGATGAAGCGTGGTGAAGGGATAGTCGGCGATCTTCGGTCGCGCCGCCGTGACCGAGGCGAGGAAGGTCGACTTGCCGGCGTTGGGCAGGCCGACGAGGCCCGCGTCGGCAATCAGCTTCAGGCGCAGCCAGATCGTCAATTCCGCGCCTTCCAGGCCCGGATTGGCGCGGCGCGGCGCCTGATTGACGGAGGTCTTGAAATGGGCGTTGCCGAAGCCGCCATTGCCGCCGGCGGCGATCCGATGGCGCTCGCCCACTTCGGTCAGGTCGCAGATCAGCGTCTCATTGTCCTCGGCGAAGACCTGGGTGCCGGCCGGCACCTTGAGCGTGATATCCGAGCCGTTCGCCCCGGTGCGGTTGCGGCCCATGCCGTGGCCGCCGGTCTTGGCCTTGAAATGCTGCTGGTAGCGATAGTCGATCAGGGTGTTGAGGCCTGCCACCGCCTCGACGTAGACATCGCCGCCGCGGCCACCGTCACCGCCGTCCGGTCCACCGAACTCGATATATTTCTCGCGACGGAACGAGACCGAGCCGGCGCCGCCGTCGCCCGATCGAATATAGACCTTGGCCTGGTCGAGGAATTTCATGATGTGCCCTTCCGGAGCCTGCGCTCTCGGCGTCAGTCATAGCGGCCAAGCCGCGAAAAATCGATTCGAGTCAGCCTTTGCCAGCCGAAGGCCTTGCTGGCGGAGGCAAACGGGCCGGATCCTTGGCGAAAACGACGTCGGCAAAGGCCAGCGGAATGCCGAGCTTCGATATGGTGACGTGGTTTTGGACCGTCCCGTCCGGCTCGGCCTCCATCTCGTGGCGGAAATGCAGATGCGTGTCGCCGCCGGGGGCAAAGCCGTCATAGGTCAGGACAGCGCCCGCCGGTGTCAGGCGGCCGACCACGGGGCTTGCAGCGGAAAGGCTGCCGTCGCTGGTCTCGGTGCGCACGGTGCCGCGATAGCGATCCGACGCCACACGATGAAGGCGCCACCGCTGAACCCTGTCGCCATCCTCGAAGGTGAAGCGTTCGGTCAGGTCGAGCCACCCATCGGACGCCCGTCCGTCGAAACGCGCGGTGAACGTCTCCTCGAACAGGCCGAGCGTCCGGATTTGTCCCCGGCTGAACGACTGACCCTCGAAGAAGCCTTCGAGCGTGAAGCCGGGATCGGCCGCCGATGCGGGCGGCGGCGCGGCTGCGATGATCGCGATGCCGAGCAACCCGACCGACGCGGCGATCGTCCGACCGAGGCGTGCTTTTACCGCGCGGCGTCCGGTCACGTTCGTCCCCATTCCTTGAGCGAGGTCCAGCACCCTTTGTCCATCCGGTAGCGTTCCACCGCGACGCTTCCCGCTGCCAGCGAAAGGCTCATTCCCGTGCCGGAATACTGAAAGCCGCATTTCTGGATCACCCGGCGCGAGGCGTTGTTGACGGCGCGACAGGAGACCTCGATCAAATCCAGATGGAGATCGCGAAAGCCGAAGTCGATCACCGCATGGGCCGCTTCTGTCGCATATCCCTGATTCCAGAAGGTATGGCCCAGCCAATAGCCAAGTTCGGCGACCGTCGTCCGGCCGGCAAACCGCAGGCTGGCGACGCCCATCAGCCGGCCGTCTTTGCGGCAATTGACCACGAACACCGGTCGTCCCTGCGCGCCGTCGATGAACAGATCGGCATCCTCGATCCCGTAAGGGTGAGGCAGCGACGACACCATGTCGGCCACCCGCCGGTCGTTAGCGAGTTCGGCGATGGCCGGGGCGTTGTCTTCATGCGGCGTGCGCAGTGTCAGGCGGGGCGTCAGCAGCGGCGAGAACTCGCTCGCTTCGCAGGTCTCTTCGTCCTCGGTCACGGATCGGGTTCCTTGAAACGAAACAGGGGAGATGGCGTCCCATCTCCCCTTCGTCCGTTTCAGGCAACCCGATTTTCAGGTGGCTTCGACGCCGGGGTCTTGGGACGCCGGCGTCAGAAGCCGAAACGTCATTCTGCGGCTTCTGCTGCTGGCATTACGGACACGTAGGTGCGTCCTTGGGCCTTCTTCTGGAAGGTCACGGTGCCTTCCGCCATCGCAAAGAGCGTGTGATCGCGGCCGAGGCCGACATTCACGCCCGGGTGCCAGCGCGTGCCGCGCTGGCGCACGATAATGTTGCCGGCAATCACGCGCTCGCCGCCAAACTTCTTGACGCCAAGACGTTTGGATTCGGAATCGCGGCCGTTGCGCGAGGAGCCGCCTGCTTTTTTGTGTGCCATGGTTCAGTCTCCTGAAATCTCGATGCCGATCAGGCTTCGCCGCCGGTGTCGGTGTCGTCGGACTTGGTCTTGCGCGGGGCGCGGGGCTTCTTGGCCGGAGCCTTTGTGGCCTCGGTCGCCTCTGCCTCGGCAACGCTCTCGGTCGAGGCGGTGGCCGGTGCTGCGGCCTCCACATTCTCGTCCGCTGCCGCCTCTGCCTCGGCCTTCTTTCTGGACCGGGCCGGCGCAGCCTTCTTGCCGCCGGTGAGGATCTCGCTGATCTTGATCAGCGTCAGATCCTGGCGATGGCCGCGGGAGCGCTTGGAGTTCTGGCGGCGACGCTTCTTGAAGGAAATGACCTTCTTGCCGCGCGTTTGCTCGACGATCTCGGCGGTGACGCTGGCGCCGTCGACGAGCGGCGCACCAACGGTAGAATCGACCATCAGCACTTCGCCGAACGTGACGCTGTCGCCGGCGTTGCCGGGGATACGCTCGATGGTGAACTGGTCTTCGGGGGCAACACGGTACTGCTTGCCGCCGGTTTTGATGACTGCGAACATTTGACCCTCGTTCGGTCGGCTCTCGGCTGTGCCGGGCCGTCTTTTTGTCAGTCGGTTGCGGTTCGATCGCCCGATGCCAGGACCGGGAGATACACGGGGAGGCCGGAGACCGGCCAGGCTGCGGGCCGTATGGCACGCAAAAATAGGGCGCGGTTGCCCACGCCCGTTGGCCGACCTGTTAGCCGAAGCGTCCGCCATCGTCAAGCAGCGTCGCACCCGAGGGCGCGGCGCCGCACAGACGAATCGCTTAGCGAATGGGCTGCCACTTGCACCCCTGCGGGCTGGAGCAGACCGGAGGCGGCGGAGCATCGCGACGCGGCGGCTCGGCGCGCCGATCGGGCACGTCTCGACGGTCGCGGTCGCGATCTCGGTCATGTCCACGATCGCGGTCGCGGTCGCGATCACTCCGGCGGTCGTCGCGGTCGCGATCCCGGTCCCGGCGCGGCGGAGGGGGGCGACGGTCATGCCGATCCCAATCTCCGCGATGGTCGTCCCAGCGATCGCGGTCGCGATAGAACGGCCGGTCGCGATAGTAGCGATCCCAGTAATTGCCGAAGGAGAAGGTGACGATCGGCGCGTGCATGCGCGGAACGATAGCCGCGCCCGTATAGCGGCGCCCATTGTCCAGATAGGCCAGATAGTTCGACGACATCCAGCCGCGCGCGCCGTAATAGCCGACATCACACCACGAACGGCTTTGAAGGCAGCCGTAGACCGTGACGTTGTCTCTGTTGCGCACGACAGTGATGACCGGATAGCGGGTCGACGGGCCGGCGCGCAGATTGACGTCGGCGGTGGCGATGGCGCTCGCCTGAGCCCAGGCGGCGGCCGGCAGGGAGACGGCGCCGGTCATGACGATGGCGGCGATTGCCCTCTTCAACATTTCGATAGTCCTCCTGAAAGGAACGGGTCCCTTGTCTTTTGTTGTCCCTATAAATGGCCAGCCGACCTGAACCGTTCCTGAACGCCGTTCGCCGATACCGAACGAGCGTGCATCGGCGCCACGACTCGCGAGTTCGCGACAAGGGCTTGTCGAAAAAACGGCGGATGTTCCGAATTCGCCTAAAGCCGGGACTCGATCGCGTCCCACAGGAGCGCGGCGGCGTCCGGCCCGCCGAAGCGCTTCACCTCGCGGATGCCGGTGGGCGAGGTGACGTTGATCTCGGTGAGATAGCCGCCGATCACGTCGATGCCGACGAAGATCAGGCCGCGGCGCTTGAGCTCGGGCCCGATGCGCTCGCAGATCTCGCGCTCGCGCTCGGTCAGCTCCGTCGCCACCGCCTTGCCGCCGACATGCATGTTGGAGCGCGCGTCGGTGTCGGACGGAATGCGGTTGATGGCGCCGGCGAATTCGCCGTCGATCAGAAGGATGCGCTTGTCGCCCTGGCGCACGTCCTTCAGATAGCGCTGGGCGATGAAGGGCTCGCGGAAGAGCAGGCCGAAGGTCTCGAGGAACGAGGTGAGGTTGCGGTCTTCGCGGGTCAGGTGGAAGACGCCGGCGCCGCCATTGCCGTAAAGCGGCTTCAGGACGATCTCGCCGAATTCGGCCCGGAAGGCCGCGACCTCTTCGGCGTCCTTGGTGATCAGCGTTTCCGGCATCAGGTCGGCATATTCGGTAACGAAGATCTTTTCCGGCGCGTTGCGCACCGAGGCCGGATCGTTGACCACCAATGTCTTCGGATGGATGCGGTCGAGGATGTGGGTCGAGGTGATGTAGGCCATGTCGAAGGGCGGGTCCTGGCGCAGAAGCACCACGTCCATCTCCGACAGGTCGAGCTTTTCGGACGGGCCGAGCGTGAAGTGGTTGCCTTCCTCCTCGCGCAGGATCATCGGCTCGCCGCGCGCCGTCACCACGCCGTCGCGCAGCGACAGGCGCTCGGGCGTATAGTGGAACAGTTCGTAGCCGCGCTGCTGAGCCTCCAGCGAGATGGCGAAGGTGGAATCGCCCTTGATGGTGATCGACGAGACATGGTCCATCTGGACCGCAACTTTCAGCGCCATGACCGGCTCCCTGGCTAATCGCGAATGCTCGGGAAGGGAGCGGTAGTCGGTCGGCGGGGCATTGGCAATCGGCGAGTGCGGGAGTGGTCGCCGAGCCGGCCGCGCCGGCTGCAGGGTGCGGCGCGGGCTCGACGCGGCGCGCCTCGCCGGAAACAATGCCGTGTGGCGCTCGCGGAACGCGTCGCAACCGATGGAGGCTGTCCATGCGCATTCTCGGCCTGGATCACGTTCAACTGGCCATGCCGGCGGGTCGCGAAGACGACGCCAGAGCTTTTTACGCCGGTCTCCTCGGCATTCCGGAGGAGCCGAAGCCGCCGCATCTGGCGGCGCGCGGCGGCTGCTGGTTCGCCGACGGGGCCTTGAAGGTCCATCTCGGCGTCGAGGCCGACTTCTCGCCGGCCCGCAAGGCCCATCCAGCCTTCCTCGTCGACGACCTTTTCGCGCTCGTCGCCAGGCTGGAGGCGGCGGGCTGCACGGTCGCCGAGGACCAGCCGCTCGACGGCTACGACCGGCGCTACGTCGCCGACCCCTTCGGCAACCGCATCGAACTGATGCAGAAGACGGGGTGAGCGAAGGGAGCCGGCGGCACCGCCTCGATGTCCCGAAGCCGATGAACCAAGACATCGCTACGAACAAGGTCGCGGCGGGTCCGGGTTGGAAAAAGACAATTTCTTTCAGGGGCGTAGTCGGTAGAAAGATACCTTTCTGCTGCCGCTGAGAAACGCGATCTCTCGTGTAGCAACGGCGATTGGCCTCGTATGCTTTCTGCATGCTCCGGTCAGCCAAGCCGTTGTTCGCATTTTACCTGCTAGATAAAGCTTCTATTCGAAATCGCTCCTGATCAGACCGTTGTAGAAATTGAACGAGGTCGGCTTCGGGGCTACGCTCCAGAGCGAATAGATTTAGGATTCGGTTGTACGCGTCACCGAGGAATTTCAATTGCGCTTCGGGACTCCAATCTGCGCTTTGACGAACTGCTCGCGTGTCGTTTCGCCGGGACGGACGCCGATCTGATTGCCATTCGGAATACCAATGGACGTCTTTGACGCCGAAGAGTCCCGCTTCTACGCGACGGATTTTGTGCGCTTGGAAAAGATCCATAACCGCCATCGACGTCCGCAGAGAACGTGACCACTGCGCGAGCATAAGCTTGTCTTTGAGTAAGTACTGTCCCTGGTGCTGGGCAATCACGCTACCGTGCAAAACCCAGAACTCGCCAGTATCCTCAAAGAACATGGTCATGTTGGTGGAAGACGCTTTACCGTCATCCAGGTGATCTGTGATCCAATACCTGACAAATCCCTCTTCTGTAGCGCCTGAATTGCCGTGGCTTGCGCCATCGCTTGGCGCGTCCACAATGTGCGACTGGTGCAGGCCCGCGATATCCGAAATTGATGGCACGCCATTTTTCCAGCCAGCGGGAATGATCCGCATATAGGCCCGTGGAACACTGGGCATCGCAACATTCTTGCGTATCGCTCGCCCGAACGGGTCATTATGGATTAGCGTACCGCCAGCCGACGCCCAGATCGAGTGGTCGTCGGCGTTTGCCGGAACGCCAGGGATTGTTGCCGCGCCCGCAATGTCGTCGGCATGGTCCTCAAGGTTGACGCGCAATGCCTCCTTGAGATCATTAACGAGCTTCGAGCGGATCGCGGTGCGAGCTTTTTTGTCGGAATTTTCGGAGAGCGTGAAAGTTACGATACGCCGTTGACGGATGTCGAAGGGAAGGTCTTCCACCTTTGCACCGCTGTCCGTGTTCAGGATGCCAATCACACGCTCCCAGCCGGGCTTATGCATCGCCCAACCGAGTTCAATCATCACGTTGGGGTTCGGCAGCCATTTTCCGGCCTGCGATTGAGAGATAGGGGTAAGGTCGGCGACAAATACTGCCGCATCCGCTATCTTGTTGAGGATCGTGGACGCTATGTCAGCCATCCCACGTTCGCCCCTGGTATCGTGATCGATTTCGGGACGTTCCGCATCATCAATGCCGATTTCATCGGCAACTTGGCTGATTGCATCAACCAGGGCTTCGCGGATGAAGTGGCGGCAGGTCTTGGGCGAATAGTCGCTTTGCCAAGACCAGAATATTTTCGGGTGGCTGTTCATCGCTGTCATTTTGTCAAATGCATGCTCGAGCGAGCACATGGCATCGCATTAACTTTATCGCACAGATAATCGCCGACGGCCTCATCTAAACCATTGCCGACCTGGAGTGCGACAACCTTATTGCAGTGCCGCTGAAGCGCACTTTGACGCCTCGAATGCCCGCCACGAGCACATTCCCGCCGAAAAACTCCCGAACCCGGGCCGCCTCCCGACCGGCGGCCTATCCCCGCGCCCGCCAGGCATCCCTCACATGCACCGGCCAGCGGCGCGGCAGTATCGCGACGAGGTCGAAGCGCAGGGAGAGGGTGGCGTAGTCGGGCTGGCGGGCGAGCCACAGGTCGGCGGCGGCCTCGATGCGGCGCTGGGCGGTCGGGCCGACGGCCTCCATCGCGGCTTCGAGCGTCGTGCGCGCCTTGACCTCGACGATGGCGACAAGGCTGCCGCGACGGGCGATCAGGTCGATCTCGCCGAGCTTTGTGCGGTAGCGCCGTTCCAGGATGCGATAACCCTTGAAGCGCAAGGCCCAGGCCGCCAACCGCTCGCCACGATGGCCGCGGACGAAGCCGCGGCGGCGCTTTTCGGTCGAGGCGGCAGTGCCCGCCATCACCGCTTCTTCATGGCCAGCGCGCGGGCATAGAGGTCGCGGCGCGGCAGGCCGGTGAGGCGCGCGGCCTCCTGTGCGGCCTTGGCGGGCTTCATTTCGTCGAGCAGCCCGGCCAGGATCGTATCGACGTCCTCGGCGGTCGCCGGGGCTTCGGCGGGCGGCGGGGCGATGACGACTGCGATCTCGCCGCGCACGCGCTCCATCGCCGCGAAGTCGCGCGCCAGATCGCCGAGTGGGCCGCGATAGGTGGTCTCGTGCGCCTTGGTGAGCTCCCGGCAGACGGCGGCGGGCCGCTCGGCGCCATAGATTTCGGCCATGTCGGCGAGGCTTTCGGCGATGCGGTGCGGCGCCTCGTAGAAGACGAGCGTGCCCGGCACGCGCACCAGCTCTTCCAGCCGGCCGCGCCGGGCCATCTGTTTGGGCGGCGGAAAGCCGGCGAAGAAGAAGGATTCGGCCGGCAGGCCCGAGGCGATGAGGGCGGACAGGACCGCCGAGGCGCCGGGGATCGGCCAGACCGGGATGCCGCGATCGATCGCGGCCTGGGCCAGCCGCGCGCCCGGATCGGAGACCAGCGGGGTGCCGGCGTCGGAGACCAGCGCCACCGAGAGGCCGGCTTCCAGGTCGGCGATCAGCGCCGCGCCGGCTTCGGCCGCGTTGTGCTCGTGATAGGAGACCGTCCGGCGCTCGATGCCATAGCGGGCGAGCAGCTTGGCGGTGACCCGCGTGTCCTCGCAGGCCAGCCGATCGGCGCCCGCGACGATCTCCAGCGCGCGCAAGGTGATGTCGCCGAGATGGCCGATCGGCGTGGCGACGAGATAGAGTCCCGGTTCGGGCGGAAGGGCGGTGAAGCCATGCTCTCCGACACGGTAGGAGCGGCCGGATCGATCGTTGTCAGTCATGGCGCGATCATCGCTGTCGCCGTTCGATCACGCAAGATCAGCGACGACGGCGTCGAGCACCATCGATCCCGGTGATCAACCCAGCCGCTCGGCGATCCAGAGCTTGATAAGGGCCTGCCGGGTCACGCCCAGGCGTTGCGCCTGCCGGTCGAGGCCGGCCACGACCCAAGCCGGGAAATCGACGTTGACACGTCTGGTTTCCACATTCGGCCGCCGAGCTTTGGACCAGTCCACGAGATCACTGACGTCCTCGCCGTCGTCGAAACGCTGATCGAATTCATTTGCCTTCATAGATCTCGATCTCCTTCGCACGGGATCGGCGTACCGAAATCAGTCGGAGATTGTCTCCTCGTTGTGCACACACCGCCGACCAATGTTGGTCCGCGATCTGTCCAACCACAAGAAAGCGCGGCTCGTCATCCGTACGGGCCGGTGCCTCAATCATCCGAGGGTCATCCCAAAGCGCCTGGGCTTCGTCGAAATCAATGCCGTGTTTGAGCTTGTTCGCGGCACTCTTCTCAGGATCGTACTCGAACATCGTTGGCATATAGGTATGGAAATTGTGCGATTTCTATACCTAAGCAGGCCAGCGATAAGGAGTCGAGCGCCGATGAGCGCTTTTTAGTCGTTGGGCTCGAATTCGATCACGCAAGATCGGCGACGACGGCGTCGAGCACCAGCATGCCGGCCGGCGTGGCGCGCAGCCGGTCGGGGCCGAGGCGCTCGATCATGCCGTGGCCGGTCAGCTCCCGTTCGGCGGCGGGATCGAGGTCGCGGCCGGACATCTGGCGCCAGCGCTTCAGGTCGACGCCCTCGGTGAGCCGCAAGCCCATCAACAGCAGTTCGTCTGCCTCTTCCTGGCGCGACAGCGCATCGTCGATCACCACGCCGCTGTCCCAATCCTCGACCATCGACAGCCAGCGCTCGGGATTGGGTTCGGTCGCAATCGCATGGCGGCCGTGCCGGCCCATCAGCCGGCCATGGGCGCCTGGCCCGATGCCGGCGTAAAGGCCGTAGCGCCAATAGGTGAGGTTATGCCGCGATTCCGCGCCCGGGGCCGCATGGTTGGAGATTTCGTAGGCTGGCAGGCCGCGCCCGGCGGTGACGCTCTGCGTCACCTCGTAGAGATCGGCCGACAGGTCGCCATCGGGCACCTTGAGCTTGCCGGCCTTGTGCAGCGCGTAGAACGGCGTGCCGTATTCGATGGTGAGCTGGTAGAGCGACAGATGATCGGCGGCGAGGTCGATCGCCTGGGCCAGTTCGGCCTCCCATGCCGCCACGCTCTGCCCCGGGCGGGCATAGATGAGGTCGAAGGAGAGCCGCGGGAAGATCTCGCGGGCGAGCCCGATGGCAGTCAACGCCTGCTCCACGTCGTGAAGCCGGCCGAGCAGCCGGAGATCGGTGTCGTTCAGCGCCTGGACGCCGAGCGACAGCCGGTTGACGCCGGCCGCGCGATAGCCGCGGAAGCGGTCGGCCTCGACGCTGGACGGATTGGCCTCCATGGTGATTTCGGCCTGGGGCGCCACGGTCCAGTTGGCCGCGACGCTTTCGAGAATGGCGCCGACCGTCTCCGGCTTCATCAGCGACGGCGTTCCGCCGCCGAGGAAGATCGAGGTGACGGTCTGGCCGCGCGAGCGGCCGGCCATGGTCGCGATCTCGCGCGCAAAGGCGCGGGCATAGCGCTCCTGGTCGATCGCCTGATGGCGCACATGGCTGTTGAAGTCGCAATAGGGGCACTTGGCAGCGCAGAACGGCCAGTGCACGTAGACGCCGAAACCGGGATCGCGGGAGGCCGTGGCAAGCGGCCTGATATCGGCGGTCATGCGCTCCATGACGGTCATGGTACGGTGAGCAGGCCTTCGGCGAACAGCCGGAAGGCGCGGGCGCGATGCGACAGGGCCTCGCTCTGGCCCGGAGACCAGCCATGCTTGGCCGAAGATTCCATCTCGCCGAAGGTCTTGTCGAAGCCATTCGGCAGAAACACCGGATCGTAGCCGAAGCCGAGCTCGCCGCGCGGCGGCCAGACGATCATGCCCTCGACCTCGCCGCGAAACTCCTGGGTGGCCCCGTCGGGCCAGGCGAGGCACAGCACGGCGACGAAGCGGGCGCCGCGCTTGTCGGGCGTGGTCGCACCGGCCGCCTGCAGCTTTTCCTCGATGTTGCGCATGGCCATCGCGAAATCGCGGCCGCCGCCGGCCCAGCGCGCCGAATAAATGCCGGGCGCGCCGTCGAGCGCGTCGACGCACAGGCCCGAATCGTCGGAGAGCGCCGGCAGGCCGGACGCCGTCGCCGCGGCCACCGCCTTCAGCCGGGCGTTTTCCTCGAAGGTCGTGCCGGTTTCTTCCGGCTCCGGCAGATCGCGTTCGGCCGCCGAGGTGACGACGAAACCGAAGGGCGCCAGCAGCTCGCGGAATTCGCGCACCTTGCCTTCGTTGTGGCTGGCGACCAGCAGCGGTCCGTCGTGGCGGTCGAGCCTTGCTGCCATGACGCTCAAGCCACCGCCATCTTCTGCATCTCCACCAGACGGTTGATGCCGCCGCGCGCGAGCGCCATCAGCTGCAGAAATTCCTCCTCGCTGAAGGGCGCACCCTCGGCGGTGCCCTGAATTTCGACGATGCCGCCCGAGCCGGTCATGACGAAGTTGGCGTCGGTGCCGGCGGCGGAATCCTCCAGGTAGTCCAGGTCGAGGACCGCCGATCCGCCATGGATGCCGCAGGAGATCGCGGCGACATGATCCTTCAGCACCTTCGCACGCTGGATCATGGCGCGGCTTTCCATCCAGGCCAGGCAATCGTTGAGCGCCACCCAGGCGCCGGTGATCGAGGCGGTGCGCGTGCCGCCGTCGGCCTGGATGACATCGCAGTCGACGGTGATCTGGCGTTCGCCCAGCGCTTCGAGATCGACAACGGCGCGCAGGGAGCGGCCGATCAAGCGCTGGATCTCCTGGGTGCGGCCGGACTGCTTGCCGGCGCTTGCTTCGCGGCGCATGCGGTCGCCGGTGGCGCGGGGCAGCATGCCGTATTCCGCCGTGACCCAGCCGCGGCCCGAATTGCGCAGCCAGCCGGGAACCTTTTCCTCGAGACTGGCCATGCACAGCACATGCGTGTCGCCGAACTTGACGAGGCAGGAGCCTTCGGCATGGCGCGAGACGCCGCGCTCCAGGCTGACGGGGCGCATCTGGTCGTTGGCGCGTTTGGTCGGTCGCATGAGCGGGCAGAATCTCCGATAAGGGGTGCTGGGCCGCGCAGGTCGGCCGGCGAATCGTGGCCGGCTTTTACCGCAACGCGACGGCGTCGCAAACCGCACCCTGCCACATCTCTTGGCGCGGCCGCGATCAATTCGTATATTCAGGTCCTCATGTCAGGATGTCGTTGCGGATGAACGAGTTGAGACGGCCGATCGCGGACCTGTCGGGACCGCTGGATGAGCGGTCGCGAGAGATATTCCGCCTCATCGTCGAGAGCTATCTGGAGCTGGGCGAGCCAGTGGGTTCGCGCTCGCTGTCGCGGCTTCTGTCGACCACCTTGTCGCCGGCCTCCGTGCGCAACGTGATGAGTGATCTGGAAACGCTCGGGCTGATCTATTCGCCGCATGTCTCGGCCGGCCGCGTCCCGACGGAGCTGGGCCTGCGCTTCTTCGTCGATGCCTTCCTGGAGGTTGGCGACCTGCCGCAGCAGGAACGCGAGGCGATCCAGGACAAGGTCCAGACGATCGGCGAAACGCGCAGCGTCGAGGCCCTGCTGACCGAGGCGAGCCAGCTGCTCTCAGGGCTGTCGCGCGGTGC
Source organism: Consotaella aegiceratis (assembly GCF_036541425.1). Classification (NCBI taxonomy): domain Bacteria; kingdom Pseudomonadati; phylum Pseudomonadota; class Alphaproteobacteria; order Hyphomicrobiales; family Aurantimonadaceae; genus Consotaella; species Consotaella aegiceratis. Next base: position 15,112 of record NZ_JAZHFT010000012.1, on the reverse strand, counting down.
CGGTCTGGTGCTCACGTCGAAATCCGATCTTCGCCTGAAGCATGTGGAATTCATCCGCCTGGAGCCGACCAAGGCGCTGGCCGTGCTGGTCGGCTCGAACGGCGACGTGGAAAACCGGGTGATCGACCTGCCGGCCGGGGTGACGGCATCGCAACTCGTCGAGGCCGCCAATTTCCTCAACGCCCACGTGGTCGACAGCACGCTGGGCGAAGCGCGCGACAAGGTCCAGGCGCTCAAGACCGCGATCGAGGGCGAACTCGACCTGCTGTCGCGCGGGCTCGTCGAGCAGGGTCTGGCCGTCTGGTCCGGCGCGGCGCAGGGCCAGCCGCCGCGCCTCATCGTGCGCGGTCGCGCCAATCTTCTGGAAAGCGTCACGGCGAGCGAGGACCTCGACCGCCTGCGGCTTCTGTTCGACGACCTGGAAACCAAGAGCGGCATCATCGAGCTTCTGGAACTGGCCGAGACGGGGTCCGGCGTGCGCATCTTCATCGGCTCGGAAAACAAGCTGTTCTCGCTGTCCGGTTCGTCGCTGGTGGTGGCGCCCTATCGCGACGAGACCGAGCGGGTGATCGGCGCGGTCGGGGTGATCGGGCCGACGCGTCTCAATTATCGGCGCATCGTGCCGATGGTGGACTATACCGCCCGGCTCGTTTCGCGGCTTCTGGTTCCCGGTGCGGCATCGACGCGGCCTTGATTTTCGTGTTCCGACCATCGATATCCCGCAACGAAAAGCCATGAAGCCGGCCATCGGGCCGCTATCCCAGAATCGGCTGACCAATAACGAGACGGGACGAACCGCAGCATGACGAGCGACATCAACAAGAGCCCTGAAACCGAGGTCGAGGCCCCGGAGGCCGCCGCGACCGTCGACGCTGACGCCACCGTGGAGTCGGCAGGCGCCAAAGCCAGCGGTTGGAGCGACCAGGAGACCTCGGCCAATGCCGACGCCGAGCGCATCGCCACGCTCGAAGCGGAAAACGCCGACGTCAAGGACCGGATGCTGCGCCTTGCCGCAGAAATGGAGAATCTGCGTCGCCGCACGGCGCGTGAGATTCACGACGCACGCCAATATGCGGTGGCGGCCTTCGCCCGCGACATGCTGCAGGTGGCCGACAATCTGCGGCGCGCCATCGAGGCGGTTCCGGCCGAGGCGAGCGAGAGCGGCGACACCGGTCTTACTTCGCTGCTGGAAGGCGTCGAGATGACCGAGCGCAGCCTGCTCGCGACCATGGAAAAGCACGGCGTCAAGAAGCTCGAGCCGGAAGGCCAGCGCTTCGACCCGAATTTCCATCAGGCGATGTTTGAAATCCCGAACACCGAGGTGCCGAACGGCACGGTGGTGCAGGTGGTCCAGGCCGGCTATTCGATCGGCGATCGCGTCCTCCGGCCGGCCATGGTCGGGGTATCGCGCGGTGGACCCAAGCAGTCCGCCGAGCCCAAGCCCAGCGCGGCGGCCGAGCCCGCGAACGGCAATGACGGCGAAACCGGAGCGGCCTGAGCGGGATCCTCTCCGGTCGATCGAACAACGAGAAGGCCCGGTGGCACAGTGATGCCGCCGGGCTTTTTTGTGTTTGCGAAGAGGGTAAGGTGTGAGCCGCGACAAAAGAGAGCCGGAGACAGCTTTCGCAGACGTCGCGGCGACCACCTTTCGTAACGGGATCCGCCTAGAACTTCGGGGCCGATCGTCCTGCCGCGCGGCAGGCGGCGACGACCGTATTCGCCATCAGCATGGCGATGGTCATCGGCCCAACGCCGCCCGGCACCGGCGTGACCGCCGCGGCCCGTTGCACTGCCTCGTCATAGGCGACGTCACCGACGAGGCGCGTCTTGCCTTCGCCCTTTTCGGGCGCCGGCACCCGGTTGATGCCGACGTCGATCACCACGGCGCCGTCCTTGATCCAGTCGCCCTTGATCATCCCGGGGCGGCCGACGGCGGCAACGAGCAGGTCGGCGTTGCGGCAGACCGCCGGCAGATCGGACGTTCTGGAATGGGCTGTCGTCACGGTAGCGTTGGCGGCCAGCAGAAGCTGGGCCATCGGCTTGCCGACGAGGTTGGAGCGGCCGACGACGACAGCGCTCTTGCCGGACAGGTCGGCGCCGAATTCCCTGCGCACGAGCACCATACAGCCGGCCGGGGTGCAGGGGATGAAGGCCTCGTCCAGCGCGCCGGCGGCAAGCCGTCCGGCATTGATCAGGTTGAGCCCGTCGACGTCCTTGTCCGGATCGATCGCCTGGATCACGCGGCGGGCCTCGAGATGCGCCGGTAGCGGCAGCTGCTGGAGAATGCCGTGGATCGCCGGGTCGGCGTTGAGATCGGCCAGCAGCGCCAGGAGGTCCGCTTCGCTGGTCTCCGCCGGCAGGCGTTGCGTGACGGAATGAAAGCCGCATGCCTCGGCCATCCTGCCCTTGTTGGCCACATAGACCTGGCTCGCCGGATCCTCGCCCACGAGCACCACCGCAAGCCCGGGCGTGACGCCAGCCTCGGCTTTCAGCCGGGCGGCTTCCTCCTTGACGCGCGCCACGACCTCAGCCGCCACTGCCTTGCCGTCGATGCGCCTTGCCTCGGTCATTGCGTGTCCTGAAATGGCGTTGGGTATCGGGAACGGGCGGCCGGGCCGGACCGCCATCGGCGTCAGCCATAAAGCCTGGAACCGATCGCCTCAAGCATTGAAGCCGATCGGCCTCGCCAACGCTTTCATCGAAGCTGGCAGAAAATGGACGCCAAAACCCGGTCGATCAGGACGGATACTCTAAAGGCTCGCGGCCGTTCGCGCAGCCTGATCGTAGTGGCCGGAGAGCACGCGCAACAGCGCGGCGAGATTGGACAGGGCTTCGGGTGACAGGCCGATCTCCTTCACGTCGCCGACCAGCACCGCCTCGCGCAGCTCGCGATAGCGCCGGCAGGCCGATTCGCCCTCGTCGGTGATCTCGATCAGGCGCTCCTTACCGGCCTTGCGGCGCGACACCAGCTTGCGCGCCTCCAGCTTCTTGATCGCATAGGAGGCCAGATGGGTATCCTCGATCCCGAGCACCAGACAGATGTCGGCCAGGCGCTTGGGCCGGCCGCGATGGGTGACGCTGTGCAACACCAGGATCTCGGTCGCCGTCAGCCCCGGATAGCCCGCCGCCGTCATGCAGCGCACCATCCAGCGCTCGAAGGCGTGCTGTGACAGGATCATGCCGAACTCGACCTCCGAGAGCTCGGGAAAAGCTCCGTCCGCCAGATGGGCGGAGGAGACGATCGGCCCGATCTTCGGCTTGTCGTCGTCCTGTTTCGAAACGCGCTGAGCCTTGCTCATCGCGAGCCTCCTCGTTCGGAGCGCGTATGATTCTATCGTCTCACACGTCGCTCTATCGCTGCATTGCCGCGAAATCGTTCGCCCCGACGCTCTAGAGCCTGCGGGCCTATCCTGCAAACATGGTCTTCGGCAGGTAAAGCGCGAGACCGGGGAAAAGCGCAAGCAGGACGATCATCACCAGCAGCAGGCAGAAGAAGGGCGCCGTGGCGCGCGCGATCCGGAAGATGTTCTGCCCGGTCAGCCCTTGGATGACGAAGAGGTTGAAGCCCACCGGCGGTGTGATCTGCGCCATCTCGACGACGATGACGAGATAGATGCCGAACCACAGCTGGTCGAAGCCGGCCTGTTCGACCAGCGGCATGATTACCGATGTGGTGAGGACCACCATGGAGATGCCGTCGAGAAAGCAACCGAGCACGACGAAGAAGAGGGTCAGCACGGCCAAAAGGCTCATCGGCGACAGGCCGAGCGAGCCGATCCAAAGCGCCAGATTGCGCGGCAGGCCGGTGAACCCCATGCCGGTGGTGACGACGGCCGCGCCCGCCAGGATGAAGGCGATCATGCAGGACGATCGTGTCGCCGCCAGAAGCCCGTCCTTGAAGTCGACCAGGGACAGCCCGCCCTGGAGGCGGGCGATGAGGAGCGACAGCACGACGCCGATGACGGCGGCCTCCGTCGGCGAGGCGAGGCCGCCATAGATCGAGCCGATGACGCCGCCGATCAGAAGGATGGTCGGCAGGATGCGGGTGAAGGCCGCGAACCGGCTGTCGCCGAACTGATCGGGCGTCTGCGGCATGAGGCTTGGCCGCAAGAGCGAGGCGATGCAGACATAACTCATGAACAGGGCGGCGAGCAGGATGCCCGGCAGAATGCCGGCGATGAACAGCCGGGCGATCGATTCGTCGACGGCGGCGCCGTAGACGATGAGGATGATCGACGGCGGGATCAGCAGTCCCAGCGTTCCGGAGCCCGCGAGCGAGCCGATGGCGATCGTGTCGTCGTAGCCGCGCGCCTTGAGCTCCGGCAGCGAGATCTTGCCGATGGTCTGGGTGGTGGCGGCCGAGGACCCGGAGACGGCGGCAAAGACCGCGCAGCCAACGACGTTGACGTGGATCAGGCGCCCGGGAAGACGCCGCATCAGCGGCGCGAGGCCGGCGAACATGTCTTCCGAAATGCGCGAGCGGAACAGGATCTCGCCCATCCAGACGAACATCGGCAGCGCCGTCAGATCCCAGGAGATCGAAGCTGACCAGAACGAGTTGGCGATGATCTGGGCATCGGGCAGGGCGGGCCGCGTCAACAGGGCGGCAAGCGCCGTCAGCGTGAGCGCGAGCGCCACCCAAAGCCCGGCCGCCAGAGAGCCGAACAGCACCACGATCAGAAGCAGGGAAATCGACAGAAGGCTCATCAGATCGCGCTGTCCTGGTGGACGTGCCGGGTGAGCCCACGGAAGGCCAGAACGGCTTCTTCGACCAGGGCGATGGTCAGGATCAGCAGCCCGAGGGTCATCGCCGCCTGGGGCAGGGCGAGCGGCACGCGCACCATGCCGTAGGAGACGTCGCCATGTTCGAAGCTCTTCAGGCTGTAGAGGGCGAGCGCATAGGTGGCGAAGCCCGCGATCGCCGCCGCGAGAAGAGCAACGAGCCCGTCGACGACGCGCCGCACGCCGGCCGGCAGCCTCTCGGCCACGAGATCGACGCGGATATGGACGTTGGCGGCGAGCGTGTCTGCGAGCGCGAGAAAGGTGGCGCCCGCCAGCAGGAAGCCGCAGATCTCGGCGAGCGACGGGATCATGAAGCCGAACGCCCGCTGCCCGAGTGCGACGAGAGCCCAGTCGACCAGGCGTCCGGCGATCTGCAGGGCGACCAGGCTGGCGATACCGAGAAGACAGGCGGCGGCCAGCAGACCCGCAAGTCTATAGAGAGTGGCGAGCGACCGTCGCATGAGACGCGCCTCGACGTTGAAGCTTATGGAGGGCGGAAAGCGAGGGGCCGGACATTGCTGCCCGGCCCCCGATCTGGTCCTACTTCTTGAATTCGCCGAGGATGGCCTCGCCGTCGGCGCCGGCCTTGTCTTTCCACTCCTCGGCAAGCTCTTCGCCGATCTTACCGAACCCGGCCGTGAGATCCTCCGAAGGAGGCGCGACCTCGATGCCATTGTCCTTCAGGAGCTGCGTCGTGCGCTCGGTTTCCGCCTTGGAGGCCTCCCAGCCGGCCTTCTCGGCATCGGCCGCCGCTTCCATGACGGCGCTCTGCTGCTCTTCGGGCAGCGCGTCGAAGGCCGACTGGCTCACCACCACCATGTTGCGCGGCAGCCAGCCCTGCATGTCGTAATAATGGCTGAGGAAGTCCCAGGCCTTGGAATCGACGCCGGTCGACGGCGAGGTCATCATCGCCTCGACGCGCCCCGTCGAAAAGGCGGTGGGCACGTCGGAGGCCTCGATCTGGGTCGGGATCATGCCCGCCTTGGTGGCGATCGCCTCTGTGCCCTTGTTATAGGCGCGAAAGGTCAGTCCATCGAGGTCGGCCATCGTCTTGATCGGCTTCTGGGTATAAAGGCCCTGAGGTGGCCAGGGGACGGAATAGAGCAGCTTCAGGCCGTCCTTTTCCAGCGCCGTTTCCAGCGCTGGCTTCTGCGCCTCGTAGAGCTTCCACGCCGCGTCGTAGCTGGTGGCCAGGAAGGGAACCGAATCCAGGCCGTAGACCGGATTCTCGTTTTCCAGGCGCGACACGAGCAACTCGCCGATCGGCACGATGCCGTCGCGCACCGAATTCTTGATCTCGGCATGCGCGATCAGAGTGTTGTTGGGATGCAGCGTGATCACCAGATCGCCGCCCGTCTTTTCTTCCACCGCCTCGACGAAAGCCATGTCGTTCTTGGTGTGAAAATTGCCCTCCGGATAGGGCGTCGGCATGTCCCATTGGGTTTGGGCGCCGGCCGCAGCCGGCAACATGAGCGCGGCGGCAAATACAACTGTCGTCGAAGGCTTCATGCGCGTCTCTCCAGACCGATCTCCACTTGGCGAAAAAAAGACTTCCATAAAAATTGACGACGGTCAACTCATCGGTAATATGTCGATAAATTGCTGACGTTTTTGCCTATTCGCTAGGCGAGGAGATTAAAATGCAGGCAGGTAAGTGGGATTTCTGGATCGACCGTGGCGGCACCTTCACGGACGTCATCGGCCGCAGTTCGGACGGCGCGCTGCATGCCCGCAAGCTGCTTTCGGAAAATCCCGGCGTCTATGACGACGCGGCGCTGGAGGGAATCCGCGTCCTGCTCGGGGCGGCGGCGGGCGAGCCGTTGCCGTCGGGCCGTATCGGTACGGTGCGGATGGGCACGACGGTCGCCACCAATGCCCTGTTGGAGCGCAAGGGCGACCGCACCGCGCTGATGATCACCCGCGGCTTCCGCGATGCGCTCAGGATCGCCTATCAGGCGCGGCCGGACATCTTCGCCAAGGAGATCATCCTGCCCGAGCAGCTCTACGAGCGGGTCGACGAGGTGGCGGAGCGGGTTCTGGCGGACGGCACGGTCGAGACCGAACTCGATGAAGAAGGCGTGAAGGCCGCCCTGGCCGCGGCGAAAGACGACGGCATCGACGCGCTGGCGGTCGTCCTGATGCACTCCTGGCGCTATCCGGCGCACGAAAAGCGGATCAAGGAGTTGGCCCAAGCCGCTGGCTTCTCTCAGATTTCCGTCAGTCACGAGGTATCGCCCCTGGTCAAGATCGTCGGGCGCGGAGACACCACGGTGGTCGACGCCTATCTGACGCCGATTCTCGCGCGCTACGTCTCGCGAGTGGCCAAGGCGCTCGGTGCGGGCGCCGGCGATGAGGCGCCGTCGCTGCAGTTCATGATGTCGTCCGGCGGGCTGACGGCGGCCGATCTTTTCCAAGGCAAGGATGCGATCCTGTCCGGGCCGGCCGGCGGTGTGGTCGGCATGGCGGAGACGGCGCTTGCCGCCGGCTTCGACCGGGTGATCGGCTTCGACATGGGCGGCACGTCGACGGACGTCACCCATTATGCCGACGGCTACGAACGGGCACTGGATTCGGAGGTCGCGGGCGTGCGCATCCGCGCGCCGATGATGCGGATCCACACGGTGGCGGCCGGCGGCGGCTCGATCCTGCATCTCGACCAGGGTCGGTTTCAGGTCGGTCCGGCCTCGGCCGGCGCCCATCCCGGTCCGGCCGCCTACGGCAAGGGCGGTCCGCTCACCGTCACCGACGCGAACGTGATGCTCGGCAAGCTGAAGCCGGAGCTGTTTCCCGCCGTGTTCGGGCCGAACCAGGACCAGCCGCTGGACGCCGACGTCGTGCGAACGAAATTCGCCGCGCTGGCGGACGAGATCGGCGACGGGCGTCGTCCGCAAGAGGTGGCCGATGGCTTCCTGACCATCGCGGTCGAGAACATGGCGAACGCCATCAAGAAGATCTCGGTCCAGCGCGGCTACGATGTGACGCGCTATCTTCTGAACTCCTTCGGCGGTGCCGGCGGGCAGCATGCCTGCCGCGTCGCCGACGCGCTCGGCATGGAAACCGTGCTGGTGCATCCGATGTCCGGTCTGCTCTCGGCCTACGGCATCGGCCTGTCGTCGCTGTTTGCCAGCCGCAGCCAGGCGCTGGTGGCGCCGCTGGCCGAGGACTCTTTGCCGGTGATCGGCAATTTGGCGGATCGGTTGGCGGACGAGGCCCGCGCCGAACTGGCAGGGCAGGGCCTGGCCACGGACGGCATCGACGTGACCGTGCTGCTGCAACTGCGCTACGACGGCACCGACACGACCCTGCCGGTGCTTCACGACGGCGATCCCTCCGCAGCACGGCAGCGCTTCGAGGCGGCGCATAAGGCGCAATTCGGCTTCATCTACGAGGACCGGCCAATCGTGGTGGAAACCGTTTCGGTCGAGGCGAGCGAGCGCCATACCGACACGGCGCGCGGCGAGACCGTCGGCGCGGATTCCTTCGAGGCCATGCCGGATGACACCGGCAGCTTCTTTTCCGGGGGCATGGATCGTGAAGCCGGCATCTTCCGGCGCGAGAGCCTGACGCCTGGCGCCCGCATCAAGGGGCCGGCCCTGATCATCGAGCCGAACCAGACCATCGTCGTCGAGCCCGGCTGGAGTGCCGAGGTGACGGCGCTCGACGACGTGCTCCTGCGCCGCACCGAAAAGCGCGTGCGCCACGCCGCGCTCGGCACCTCCGGCCGGGCGGGCGCAGAGGCGGGCGCCGACCCGGTGCTGCTCGAAGTGTTCAACAACCTCTTCATGTCGATCGCCGAGCAGATGGGGGTAACGCTGCAGAACACCGCCTCCTCGGTGAACATCAAGGAGCGGCTCGACTTTTCCTGCGCGGTCTTCGACGCCACCGGCGCGCTGGTCGCCAACGCCCCGCACATGCCGGTGCATCTCGGCTCGATGGACCGCTCGGTCGAAGCGATCATTCAGCAGAACCAGGGCGCCATCCGCCCGGGCGATGTCTTCGCGCTGAACGCACCCTATAACGGCGGCACCCATCTGCCCGACATCACAGTGGTGACGCCGGTGTTCGACGAGACGCGGGCGCGCATTCTCTTCTTCGTCGCCTCGCGCGGACACCATGCCGATGTCGGCGGCATCGCGCCGGGATCGATGACACCGCGCGCCACCACGGTCGACGAGGAGGGTGTGCTCATCGACAATCTGAAGCTGGTGGACGGCGGGCGCTTCCAGGAAGCCGCCCTGCGCCTGGTGCTGACCGAGCACCGCTATCCGGCGCGCAATCCGGACCAGAACATCGCCGACCTGAAGGCGCAGATCGCGGCCAACGAGAAGGGCGTCGCGGAGCTTCGCAAGATGGTCGAGGCGTTTGGTCTGGAGACCGTCGAAGCCTATATGGCGTTCGTCCAGGACAATGCGGCCGAAGCCGTGCGGGAGCTGATCGGCACGCTCGACGACTGCGCCTACGACTATCCGACCGATACCGGCCAGACGATCCGGGTGAAGGTGACGATCGATCGCGCGGCGCGCACCGCCACGGTCGACTTCACCGGCACATCCGACAGCCAGGCCAACAACTTCAACGCGCCGGAACCGGTGACGCGCGCCGCCGTGCTCTATGCTTTCCGGGTCATGGTCGAAAAGCCGATCCCGATGAATGCCGGCTGTCTCAGGCCGGTAACCATCGTCGTGCCCGAGGGCTCGATGCTCAAGCCGCACTATCCCGCCGCCGTCGTCGCCGGCAATGTCGAGACCTCGCAGCACATCACGAACGCCTTGTTCGGCGCCTTCGGTGCGCTGGCCAACTCGGAAGGCACGATGAACAATCTGACCTTCGGCGACGAAACCTATCAATACTACGAGACGATCTGTTCGGGTTCGCCGGCGGGACAGATGAATGACGGCCGGCGGTTCGCCGGCACGGCGGGCGTGCACGTCCACATGACCAATTCACGCCTCACCGACCCGGAAATCCTCGAGATGCGCTATCCGGTGGTGCTCGAGGATTTTCATATCCGGAAAGGCTCGGGCGGCGAGGGAGCCTGCCGCGGCGGCGACGGAACCAGCCGGACGATCCGCTTCTTGAAGCGGATGGATTGCGCCATCCTGTCGTCGCATCGCACGATCCCACCACGCGGTATTCTCGGCGGGCAGGACGGCGAGCCCGGCCGCACGGAGGTGCGTCGCGGCGATGGCCGGATCGAGCGGCTTGCCGGATGCGATCAGACGATTCTCGAGGCCGGTGAAGCGGTTATCGTTACGACGCCCACACCTGGAGGTTTATTTAAGACAACTTAAGCGTTATTTTGTGCTCAGTGATAACGCGTCATTATTCTGTCTATGAGAAAATTCGAAAGCGTCTGTAATCAATGAATTCGAAATCTCTCTAGCGTAGGAATTCTGCTTGCTTTCCTGAGAATTGTTCTGCGTTGGGGGCCTTCAGTGAACCTTACTATCTCCCGAAAGTTGGCGCTGTTAGTTAGTTTTGCGGTGCTTGTCTGCTTGACGGTGGTCGCGGTGCAGCTGTTCTCGCTGCGTCATGCGGTCGAACAGGAGCGTAGTGATCTGCTGCGGGCGCAAATCGCCACGGCGATTTCGATCGCCAACGGCTATAAGGCCCAGGCCGAGAGCGGCAAGATCACCGACGAGGTGGCACGTCAGCGAGCCGCGGAAGCGCTGAGCGCGATCCGCTACGGGAAAGACGACTACATCTTCGTCACCGATTTCGAAGGCAAGATGATCGTCCACCCCAACAAGGAGCTGATCGGCCAGACCCTTTGGGACAAGACCGATCCCAACGGCTTCCCGCTGTTCCAGTCGCTCATCGCCGAGGCGAAGAAGGGCGGCGGTTTCACGCCCTATCTCTGGCCCCGGGCCGGTGCCGAAGAGCCCGTCGCCAAGCTGAGTTATTCGGGCGGCATTCCGGAATGGGGCTGGATGGTCGGTACCGGTGTCTACATCGACGACCTGGAGGCGATCTTCTGGCGCGAAGTGGCCAATGCGGCGCTGTGGACGATCGGGCTGATGGTTCTCCTGTGTGGCGCCGGGTGGTGGATCGCGCGCGGAATCTCGCAGCCGCTGTCGAAGATTACCGAGGTGACGCGCGCCTTGGCGGGCGGCAACAAGTCGGTCGTCGTTCCGTTCCAGGCGCGCCATGACGAGATCGGCGCGATGGCCGGTGCGGTGGAGACGTTCAAGCAGGCGGCGATCGAACAGGATCGGCTGGAGGCCGAGGCAGCGCGGCTGCGCGAGGCGCAGGAGGCCGAGAAGGCGCGCCAGGTCGCCGAGGAGCACGAGAAGGCCGAGCGCCTGGAAGCCTTTGTCGGCGATATCGAGCAGGGCTTCGACCGCTTGTCGCAGGGTGACCTGACGGTGCGCCTGGAGCGGCCCGTCGCGCCTGAATACGAGGAAATCCGCGGCCGCTTCAATGCGTCGGTGGAAAAGCTGGAGGACACATTCGGCTCGGTGATCGGCTCGATCGGCTCGATCCGCTCGGGTCTGGACGAGATCAACACCGCGACGAACGACCTCGCCCAGCGCACCGAGCAGCAGGCTGCCGGCCTGGAAGAGACCACCGCGGCGCTGACGGAAGTGACGCGGGCGGTGAACGAGACGGCCGAAAGCGCCGGCCGTGCCCAGGCTTCGGCCCAGACCGCGCAGAAGAACGCCGAAAAGGGTGGCGCCATCGTCGGGCGCGCCGTCGAGGCCATGGCGGCGATCGAAAAATCGTCCGAGGAAATCGGCAAGATCATCGGCGTCATCGACGAGATCGCCTTCCAGACCAACCTCCTGGCGCTGAACGCCGGCGTCGAGGCGGCCCGCGCCGGCGAGGCGGGCAAGGGCTTCGCCGTCGTGGCGCAGGAAGTCCGCGCCCTGGCGCAGCGCTCGGCGGAAGCCGCCAAGGAGATCAAAGAGCTGATCTCGCAGTCCTCCGAGCAGGTCGGGCAGGGCGTCGAGCTGGTGACGGCGTCGGGCAAGAGCCTGGAGGAGATCGTCGCGGAGGTCGCCGCGATGTCCTCGGAGGTCTCCGAGATCGCCCGCACGGCCCGCGAGCAGGCGGTGAGCCTGAAGGAAGTGTCGACCGCCGCGGACCAGATGGACAAGGTGACGCAGCAGAACGCGGCGATGGTGGAGGAAACGACGGCGGCGGCGCAGACGCTGGCCAACGAGACCGACCAGCTGGCGCAGCTGATCGCGCAGTTCCGCACCGCGACATCGGCCGGCCATCAGGCGCAGGGCGCCCGCACCGCGCGCCGCCAGGCCTCGGTGCCGGCTGTCCGCCCTGCCGCCCCGGCGCGGCCTGCCGCCAAGCCGGTGCCGCAGATGAAGGCGACCGGCACCGGCGGTGCTGCGGCCAAGCCCGCCGCCGTCGAGGACGGCTGGGAGGAGTTCTGAGCCTCTCGACGCAAACAGCTGGACATTCGAGTCGGGCAGGGTCGCAAGATCCTGCCCGACTCGTTAAATCGCCTTAATTTTCTTCCATCAGCGAAAAGTGGGCGGCGACGCAGGATCCTTTCGGTAATCTTAAGAGATACCCTCCATCTTCGTTGCCACGCGCCGGACCGGCCAGTAGGGGACCAGGCTGTTCGGCGCGACACCCAGTGTACGGCAGAGGCGGGGCACAGAGCTGATGGCCGCAGGGCGTAGGCGCGAACGTATCGAACCCACATTCCAATCGGATGAACCGACGAACGAAGAGTTTCGCCTGTCCGACGACGATCGCGCCGTGCCCACCGCCGGCCAGCGGAAAAAGCCGGAGCGCGCGTCGCGCGGCGCTCGCGTTGCATCCGGTGCGGCGGCCCCATCGGCATCGAAGGCGGGGTCCGGCGCGGGCGGCAATGGCGGCGGTGGCCGGCGCCGCAGGCGGCGAAGCTTCCTCGGCCACATGTTCCGCCTGTGTCTGGCTCTCGGATTCTGGGGTGCCTTGGCGGTCTGCGGCGTGGTGGCTTATTTCGCCGTCACGCTGCCGCAGGAATCCTGGGCGATTCCGGAGCGTCCGCCCAACGTCAAGATCGTGTCGGTGTCGGGCAAGCTCTTGGCCAACCGTGGCATCACCGGTGGCGAAGCGGTGTCGCTGAACGAGATGAGCCCCTACATCCCCGAGGCGGTGATCGCCATCGAGGACCGCCGCTTCTATTCCCACTACGGCGTCGACCCGATCGGCATCATCCGCGCCTTCGCCGAGAACCTGGCGGCCGGTTCGACCGTGCAGGGCGGCTCGACGCTGACCCAGCAACTCGCCAAGAACATCTTCCTCAATCCGGAGCAGACGCTCGAACGCAAGATCCAGGAGGCGATCCTCGCGCTCTGGCTGGAGCACAAGTTCACCAAGGATCAGATCCTGGAGATGTACCTGAACCGGGTCTATTTCGGATCCGGCGCGACGGGCATCGATGCGGCGGCGCGGCGCTATTTCAACAAGTCGCCCAAGGACGTCAATCTCGGCGAGGCGGCCCTGCTGGCAGGCCTCCTCAAGGCGCCGTCGCGGCTGTCGCCGGCGCGCGATCCGCAAGCGGCCAAGGAGCGCGCCGACGTGGTGCTGGCGGCCATGCTCGACGAGGGCGTCATCACGCGCGCCGATTACGAGGCCGCGCTCAAGATGGAACCCACCCAGGCCAAGAGCTATTGGGACGGCGCCGAAAACTACGTCGCCGATCTGGTGATGAAGGATCTGAAGGACCTCGTCGGCCAGGTCCATGAAGACGTCGTGGTCGAGACGACCATCGACGTCAATCTGGAGCAGGCGGCCGAGAGCGCGATCCGCGAGACGGTCGACGGCGCCAACCGCAATGTCAGCCAGGGCGCTCTGGTGGCCGTCGACGGCACCGGTGCCATCCGCGCCATGGTCGGCGGCCGCGACTATGCCGAAAGCCAGTTCAACCGGGCGGTGGACGCCAAGCGCCAGCCGGGCTCGGCCTTCAAGCCGTTCGTCTACGAGACGGCACTGGAGTTCGGATGGTGGCCCGAGGCGGTGATGAATGACGCGCCGACCAAGATCGGCAACTGGACGCCCGAAAACTACGAGCGCGAATACAAGGGGCCGGTGACGCTGGCCTATGCGCTGGCGCACTCGCTCAACACCATCGCGGCGCAGCTGACGGCGGCGATCGGTCCGGAGGCGGTGATCCAGACGGCGCACCGCCTGGGTATCACCTCGCCGCTCGCCGACAACGCCTCGATCGCACTGGGCACCTCCGAGGTGTCACTGCTCGACCTGACCAGCGCTTACGCTCCGTTCTCCAATGGGGGCTACATGGCGCGGCCGTATCTGATCAGTCGCATCGCCACCGAGGACGGCCGCGTGCTTTTCGACCGTGGAGCCGAGGTGCCTGCCCATGTCGTGTCGAACGAGATCGTCGGTATGATGAACGCCATGCTGACGCAGGTCGTCGAAGCCGGAACGGGGCGCCGTGCCAAGCTCGATGGCTGGCAGGCCGCGGGCAAGACCGGCACCACCCAGGACTTCAAGGACGCCTGGTTCGTCGGTTATACGTCCAATCTGACGGCGGGCGTCTGGCTGGGCAACGACAATGGCGCCAAGATGAAGAGCGTCACCGGCGGCACGCTGCCGGCCGAGGCCTGGGCGAAATTCATGACGGCGGCGCATGCGGGCCTGTCTCCGACGCCGCTGCCAGGCGACTACGTCATCGGCGCGCGCGATCCGCTGATCGCCGAGGGCGGGGCAGGACTGCCGGGCGAGAGCGGCGGCTATATCGTCGGCAACGACCCCTATGCCAATCCCGCTTCCGGACCGGTTCCTCCCGGTTCGGTGCCGACGGCCGGGCTGCCGCGCCGCGAGCAGCCGCTGCCGGGCTCCGTGCTTGAGGGCCGTGTCGGCAACGGCGGCGGGCGGAACACCGACCGGTCGCTCTTCCATCGCCTTTTCGGGCGATAGCAGCGCGCCGCCGCTCGCCGGCAACCAAGCTCCTTCCGATCGCCGCCGCCTGCGATTGCGGCTCGGCATGAACCGTCGTTCGACGGCCAGGTCGCAATGGCGCTCGTGACGGATCATCGGAGCGGTCCGTTTTCGGACCGTGCCATCAACTCTTTCTCGACAACCGTCGTAAGCTCGGCCATAGGCGCGCAAACTTGCGCGACCTCATGAGATGGGTAGTTGCGCTGCAGGTCTTCTGCTGGTGATCCTGATCGCAACTTTGGCTTTCGGACCTCGAAGAGCCGGCAGGGCTCCGAATCCAAATTACTGAAGGGATGATGTGAGGAGTTCGGCGAGGTAGTCTGTCGACCATCCTGCGAGTTTACGGCGGGTTTTCAGGGAGTTCTTGTCGGTTGCGTTGCGGATGAGGTTGAGGGCGAAGTGGCGGACGACGGCCATATTC
>NZ_JAZHFT010000119.1:0-1710 GCF_036541425.1 Consotaella aegiceratis | reverse complement strand
CGCTTCTTAGATTGACCTGTCGGCTTGTTGATCTGATGGCATAGTGTGGCAGTCTTCGTGCTGACCACGGACAGAAGCATGACCCCGGCGACGAGATAATCATTCAGAGGGACTTGACGAACGAAGGACCATTACAGAAGCACTACTTTGGCAGAATGAAGGGAACCGGGAGGGATCGTCGCGGATTCGGTGGTCTGTATAGGCTGGCGATCGGACGGCGACGATGGCGGATGCCGATTGGCAAAGAGATCTGGAGCGATGGCTGGAGCCATTCCTGGCGGCATTTTCGCATGCTGCGCGGCGTCGGATGTGCCCGGTCTATGTTGCCGGTCTGATCGGGCCAGGAGACCGCAAGAGCGTGCAGCCGATGGCGGCTCGCGCCGGCACGGTCGGCTATGACCAGCTTCATCACTTCATCGCCGCTGGTGTCTGGGACAGCGGGCCCTTGGAGGCGGTGCTGCTGCGGGAAGCGGACCGCCTGGTGGGCGGCTCGGACAGCTATCTCGTGGTCGACGACACCAGCTTGCCGAAGAAGGGGGATCATTCGGTCGGCGTGGCGCCACAATACGCTTCGGCGTTGGGAAAGACCGCCAATTGCCAGTCTCTGGTGTCGCTGACGCTGGCTTGGCGCGAAGTGCCGGTGGTGGTTGGCCTGCGGCTGTTCCTGCCCGAGACCTGGACGAGCAATGCCGAACGCATGATGAAGGCCGGTGTCCCGAAGCAGCGTCAGCGTGCCCTGACCAAGCACCAGATCGCCATCGAGGAGATCGACCGGGTCCATTGCGTCGGGCACTCGGTTTGGCTGCGTGCTGGCCGATTCAGGCTATGGATCGAGCACATCGTTCCGCCAGGCCTTGAGCGAGCGCGGCTTGTCCTGGGCGGTGGGACTGCCGCGGCGCCAGAACGTCTATGCCGCCGACGTCGGATTGACGTTCCCGATCGCGAAAGTTGGAAAGCCCCGCAAGTATCATGTTGCCGACGCACCGCCGGTCTCGGCCGAGGCGATGCTGGCGAAGCAGACATGGCGCAAGGTGACCTGGCGGCGAGGCACCAAAGGTCCGCTCTCGTGCCGCTTTGCGGCGTGCCGGGTGAAGATCGCCGACGGTCACAAGCATCGCATGACTGACGATCGCGTCCAGCGCATGCCCGGCGAGGAGGTCTGGCTGGTCGGGGAACGACGGCCGAGCGGCGAGCAGAAATACTACGTGTCGAACCTGCCGGCGGATGCGTCCCTGAAGGCGCTGGCTGGCGCCATCAAGGCGCGATGGGTGTGCGAGCAGCTCATCAGCAGCTCAAAGAAGAGCTGGGGCTCGACCACTTCGAAGGCCGGTCTTGGACGGGATTGCACCGACACGCCCTGATGACGATGATCGCCTACGCCTTCCTGCAGTCCCGCCGCCTGAAAGCGGCGGGACGGGAAAAAAAGATTCCCAGGACCACCACCGCAACCGAGCCTGCCCGCTATCCGGCAGGCCATCCTCGACCTCTTCGCCCGGCCTCCGCCCTGGCGATGTCCTCATTGTGACAGGCTCCTCGCCGAACCGACCGAGCCTAAAGTGCCAAAGTAGTGCTTCTGTAATGGTCCTTCGTTCGTCAAGTCCCTCTGAATGATTATCTCGTCGCCGGGGTCATGCTTCTGTCCGTGGTCAGCACGAAGACTGCCACACTATGCCATCAGATCAACAAGCCGACAGGTCAATCTAAGAAGCG
>NZ_JAZHFT010000118.1:0-1925 GCF_036541425.1 Consotaella aegiceratis | reverse complement strand
ATAGATGGTTATCGTCCACTATGACCTCCGCTCTTGCCCACTTCGTGGCTCAAGCACGGAGGTTTCTTTTATACGGTGTCGAACCCATCTGCTCCTCCACCAGAGGTGGAGGTTTTTTTCGATGAAAGAACGAGACGCGGCGGTCGCCCGCCGCGATCTCGGCGGCCGAGCCGCCGGCGATCGTGTCCGTCAGCTTGTGCTTCGCGCTGTCCAGCGTCTCGGTTGCCGAGTCGAGCCCATGTGGCATCGGCGCCGTCGCGTCCCCCTCCGCCCGCTCCAGAACCAGCGCGTCGCGCCAGTCGCTCTCCTGCGCCGCGACGCATCCTATCGTCAGGACGAAGCCCGTCGAGCGGCCGGTGACATGGCGGGACTGCGGCGCGAGCGAGGCGGCGGGAAACGGCAGACCGAGCCGCTGAAACAAGTCCGCCAACCAGGCCCCCATGCCGGTGCCGTTGCTCCGCTCGTAAAGCTCCTCGCCCAGCCCCGCCATCGCCGTCACGGCCTCAGACGATCATTGCCTGGGAAGTCGATGCGCTCCCAGCGCGTGCCGTCGAAGCGCAGGAGGTCCTTGCTGCCCATCACCCACAACACCTCGTCGCCGACCGCGGAGACAGCCGAGACGTCCTCGATATCCGGGGTCAGGCCGGAGCGGACCTGCTCCATGCGGCGGCCATCGAAGACCAAAAGGCCGCGCGGATCGGCATAGCTCGACAGATAGAGTTTGCCCTGAAACATCGCCATGCCGTTGAACTCCGGCCAGCCGTCGATACCGCCGAGGACATCCAACGTCCGAAACCCGCTCGAATGGTTGCCGACCAGGAAATTGCCGTTTCGGCCGCAGGCCCAGACTCGCTCCTCGCTTTCTGCGAGAACCGCCAGCAGGCCGTTGTCTGCATCAGAGTCCGTCCGAGAAGTCATTTTGATCGGGCGATGCGCCGGAGGAGGATCATGACGGAGGCAGCGTAGAGGAAGGCCTTGGCCGAAGCGAGAGTGGCCTCGGCGTCTTTCCAGAGCCGCCGGTTTCGACTGATCCAGGCGAAGAAGCGTTCGACGACCCAGCGTCTTGGATGAACGGCGAAGCCGACTTGGTCGGGCGGCTTTCGCACGATGTCGACATCGATCAGGGATGCGGTTTGTGGCCGATCGCCAGAATAGCCCATATCGGCAAAAGCCTTGGCGACGAATGGAAAGGAGCGACGCGACAAACGCAGGACCGGAATGGCGCCGTCGCGATCCTGGACATCGGCGGGCTGAGGATCGAGGATGAGGCCGCGCCCATCGGTGTCGACCATGACCTGTCGTTTGCGCCCCTTCACCTTCTTGCCGGCATCATAGCCGCGTGGGCCGCCGCTTTCCGTCGTCTTGGCGCTCTGGCTGTCCAGAAACGGCGGCACTCGGCGAGGCCTCACGTCCGACACGCTCCCGGTCGGCCATGACGAGATGGTGGTTGATGGTCTGGAAGACACCGCCATCGCGCCAGCGGCTGAAATAGTCGAACACGGTGCTCTTGGGCGGCAGGTCCTTGGGGATCAGGCGCCACGGAATGCCGCCGCGCAGCACGTAGAAGATGGCGTTCATGATCTCCCGCATCGGCCACTTCGGCGGCCTTCCGTCTTCGCTGGGCGACGGCAGCAGCGGCTCGATCACCGCCCATTCGGCGTCCGTCAGGTCGGTTTCGTATCGCAGGTGATCCCGGCTATGCTGTTGTCGGGTGGTCGGGGTCCACATGGCGTTTCCAGATCAGGCTTCAGACACCTCTCTGGAATCATCGCCATCCCGATCACTCAACCCTTCTCGGACAGATGGGGTGATTGGGGTCTGCGCCGCAGGGTGGCTGCTCCCTTCAGGATGTTGGAACGTGGTCCGTGTTGATCGGCCACAGGCATCGAGAGGAAGCAGCCATGAAGCACTATGCCGGACGTGGA
>NZ_JAZHFT010000117.1:0-1947 GCF_036541425.1 Consotaella aegiceratis | reverse complement strand
AACCTCGTCTACAACATCAAGCGCCTGATCTTCCTCGAAAAGGCGATGGCAGCGTGAACAGGCTGCGGTCGGAAAGAGCCCTTCATCTCTATCGCCGGAGATGTTGATCAACGACCGAGGCGCCGGGCCGCCACATCACGATCCCAGCGACCAGCCAAATCCTAGCCGAAGGCGTTGATAGAACCATCCACACTCAGAATGCCACCTCTCATTCAAGAAGAAATGGTTAAAATGATTATGAAGGGGGAAATACATCGAATAACGCTCAACTCTGCGTCGTTGATTATAGCGAGAGCTCTCTCAGCGATCATTCTATATTGGTCTGACGCATATGCCGCTCGCCATCTAGGCGCCAATTCAATCGGCTTATACTATTGGTCCTTGTACATAACATCATATATTACGATAGTCTGTGGCCTGGGAATGGCTGCGATTGGGCAAAGAGAGGTAGCAAAATATCCCATTATTACTCGAAAAATGATTTCGTCAGTAATATCGCTGCAGATTATTTTGGCTGTAATGGGATTCTTTGGTTTGATCGGATGGTCGGCACTCTGCAATGGATTACATAGTGAAACAATTATACTATCGATTGTTGGTATGAATGTTGTATTTAACTCGCTGAGGCCAACGTGGATTCTGCAGGCACATCAACGAATGGCATTGACGCCACTCATCTCCCTTTTAACTGACGCAATGCAAGCCAGTATAGTCGTGTTATTGGTTCGAAATACGTCGGACTCATACTCATACGCGGCTATCAGCTTATTGTCGCAATTCTTGAAGATCAATTTCGAATGGTGGTATTTAGGTCATCTTAATATAGCCAGCATCAGAGCTTTTACGTTCTCCAAACGTGGCTGGTTTCCTATAATTAGAGCCTCATTACCCATCGCAATATCGAGAGGGGCAGTTTCAGTATACTACACCCTCGACGCGGTTATCATCGGTCTGTTTTACGGAGATGCTGCGGTCGGTTTGTACGGATCTGCTTACTCACTGATGCTGGCTCTTACCGTTCCATGCATAGCAATCCTCACAAGCTTCGAGCCGGTCCTTGCCAGCTCTTATCGTCAGAGTGGTGATAAAACACGCGGCGTGTCCTTACAGTTTACTAAAATCCTCTGTTGGATAGGATTTCCCCTTACTGCCGTCGCGTTTGTTTCGGGCCGAGCTATTTACACTACTATATATGGGGCCGATTTTGAGGCCGGCGCCGGATATTTCCAGTGGCTGACACTAAACATAGCGTTAATCTACATTAACGTCTCTTTGGCAAACCCATTGATTGCATGGGGATATCAAAGACAGCATATGAACATAACATTACTATCGGCCGCGCTCAATATCTCCCTAAATTTTGCGATAATACCAATTATGCACATCTACGGCGCAGTGATCGCAACAGTTGCCAGTGAGGTTTTCGTTTTTTCCGTCACGTATTTTTATCGACGACTTAAACATCTCTTCTGGTTCCCCTTATACAGAGTGCTTTTTCTTCCAGTTCTATTTTCCATGATAATACTTATTTTCGGGAAATGGCTCCAGTTGAAGTAATGTATTGACGTTCTGTAAGTATCCCCCCCCCCCCCCCGGCAAAGCCGGGAGCTTTATGATTGTGGCCGCTCAAAGCGGTTGTTGAGGGCCTGGAGGGCCTGGAGGGCCGACTACAACACTTCGCGACCCCATTCCCAGATCGTTTGGCGCACCCCGGCTGGGTTTGCGGCAACCTGGACACCTCGAAGAACCGACGTTTTGGCGGCATTGAAGAGACGTCATTGGTGATGGCGGCCCGATTTGGGCTTGATCGGTGTGGCTTTGCGGCACTTGGCGCTCATCCGCCATTGGAACTTCAGACCGGTGGCGATTTTGCCGTCATGCGGGCGCACCTCGCCCCTGATGCCAGACGAAGCGGGTGAGATTGTAGGCGAGATTGGCCATGCCGAT
>NZ_JAZHFT010000116.1:0-1987 GCF_036541425.1 Consotaella aegiceratis | reverse complement strand
AACAACCAGCAGGAGCCAGAAGAGCCATGCGCGAGCCAGACCGTATTGTCCGCATGAACACCGTCCTCGCCCGCACCGGGCTGTCCAAGTCCACCATCTACCGAAAAATCGCCGAGGGCACCTTCCCACCCCAACTCAAGATCAGCATCAACGGCGCGGGATGGAGAGAATCCGACATCAACCGATGGGTTGCCGATCCGGTCGGATGGAGGCCAGAGGAAGAGGTCGGCGATGGCCGATGACAAAAAGCGGTACGGCAGAGAGGTACCGGCCAACGACAATCACGCGCCGCACGGGCAGAGCACGAGAAGCGACGCCGACGCTTTCGAACGGCTGGATAAGGTGGTGCTGTCCATCGCTCGTCTGATCGGTAGGCGGATGGCGCGCGAGGATTACGAGAAGGCCATGCATGCAGCCAATGATAACGGCTCACGGGCCGGCGACGGGCAGGACGGCGAGGACAGATGATGTGGCGCATGGATGTCTTGACAATGTCGGACATCTTGCTAAGATAGGATCAGGAGATAATGCTATGACCACGCGCATCACCCGCACCGAAAAACTAGATCTGCGCCTGACGGCGGAGGCCAAGCATACCCTGACGGCTGCCGCACAGGCACAACGCCGTTCTTTGAGCGAGTTCGTGCTTGAAAGCGCGCTCGGCCGGGCCGAGGAAACCCTTGCCGACCGTCGCGTTTTCCAGCTTCCGCCCGAGAAATGGGAAGCTTTCATCGCCGCGCTGGACGCCCCGCCGCGCGATCTGCCTCGCCTACGCAAGCTTCTGAACGGGCCGAGCGTCTTTTCGGACGATAATCGTTCGTGACGAACCTTCGTGTCGAGAAGCTGCATCGCCGCCATGCCGTCGAGGCGTTCGATTGCGGCGAGGATGCGCTGAATCGGTTTCTGGTCCGCTTTGCATTGCCAAACCAGATGGCGAACGCCTCGCAGACTTATGTGGGTGTCGCGGACAATGAGGCCATAGTGGGTTTCTACACGCTCGTTGTCGGCGAGGTCCGCTACGAAGGTGCGCCCGAGCGGCTGACCAAGGGACTGGCTCGACATCCCGTGCCGATCATGCTGCTGGCCCGGCTTGGAACAGACATGAATTGGCGGGGCAAAGGGATCGGAGCGGGCTTGCTGCGTGATGCTGTTTTGCGAACACTTCAAGTGGCCGACATCGCTGGCGTCCGTGCTCTCGTGGTACATGCCAAGAACGAGGCGGCGCGTTCATTCTATGAGCGGTTCGGCTTTCAGCCCTCGCCCACCGACCCGCTGCATCTGGTTGCGCTCATCAAGGATTTGAGGAACCTCTAGCCAGGAAAGTCACTGCCATGATCCGCATTGCCCTTTACGCCCGCTATTCGTCCGAGAACCAGCGCGACGCCTCCATCGAGGACCAGTTGCGCCAGTGCCGTGAGCGCGCGGTGCGCGAGGGCTGGACCGTGGTGGAAACCTATGCCGACCGGGCCATCTCCGGCTCATCCATGATCCGGGCGGGCATCCAGTCTTTGCTTGCCGATGCACAGGCAGGCCGCTTCGACATGGTGCTGTCCGAGGCACTGGACCGCATCAGCCGCGATCAGGAGGATGTGGCCGCCGTGTTCAAGCGCCTGCGCTTCGCGGGCGTCTCCATCGTCACCCTGTCGGAAGGCGAGATCAACGAGCTTCACGTCGGCCTGAAAGGCACCATGAACGCCCTGTTTATCAAAGACCTCGCCATCAAGACCCATCGCGGCCAACGCGGGCGTGTCGAAGTTGGCAAGAGCGGCAGCGGCAGGGCCGCCTACGGCTATCGTGTCGTCCATCAGCTCGACGCCAATGGCGAGCCGATCCGGGGTGAGCGGGCCATCGTGGAGAACGAGGCCGAGGTGGTGCGCCGCATCTTCCGCGAATACGCTTCTGGCAGAAGCCCGAAGGAGATCGCATTCCAGTTGAACCGGGAAGGTGTTCCCGGTCTCCGCAACCGTCCCTGGATCGACGCCACCAT
>NZ_JAZHFT010000115.1:0-2065 GCF_036541425.1 Consotaella aegiceratis | reverse complement strand
GCAGCTCTTTGCCAAACTCAAGCATCTGCTGCGCAAGGCTGGAGAACGGACCTACCAAGCCGTCTCCGACGCCATCGCGCAGATTCTCGCTTCGATCTCGTCAGACGAATGCGCCAACTACCTCGTCAACTCAGGATATGGTCCAACCTAATCCCATCCCGCTCTAGGGTGGTCATCTGGCGGCGGTAGCCGCGTCAACAACTATGCAGGACCGCGATTGCCTGCCCGGTGCCGCCTCAAGGCATCGAGTCTCTCTTGGTTCAGGACACGAGCGGGCACCGGCATACGATCTCCTATGCCAAAAACATACGTCGGCTCAGGTCGCCCCATTTTGGCAAAGTACACGTGCTCGTCAGCCTCCTTACCGAAAACATCAGTGCTAAACAAACATATTTCGACATGGCAGCCGGCCGATACAGAAAACTCGTGGTGAGACAGCCTCGCGGTTGTGTGACTGACTTCAGGAATTGTCAAACCAGCCAGCGGAACGCCTGAAATCTCCATCGGAATAATAAGTATTTTCAGGCCCTCATCACAGAATAACGTGACTTCAACAACAAAATCTGCACTGAGAGCCGGAGACTGGCCGTTGTTGATGATCATCGCAGAGAAAGTGAGGCACTGATTAGCCGCATCATAACCGATGGTGACATGCTCGAAATCCAGATATGCTCGTACCTGCGCTTCACCTATGCGGCGGGTTTCGGCAACGCTGGCCCAAGAAGCCTTGGATGTGCTCCCTGCGTAAATTGCAGCAACTGCGGCAGCTAGAAATGTCACCACGCCGATGCAGACACTAAATGCGCCCCAGTCGGCAGATTTCTTCGCAGCATCGGCAGCCTTCCATTGGGCACAAAGATCGGAACTGCGATCCTCTCTGCCCTGCTCGCATGGCTGTGCCGGACCATTGGGTTCTTCCGTTTGCTCGAAGAGTCCAAAAGGCGGCGGCGGTATATATATTTGTTCTTCAGGATTACGGTTCTGTTCCTGAGCCCAGCAGCTTTGTTGGAGGGCAGCTAAAACAACTATTCCAAATGCAACGATAATGAACCAATAGCGACGAGGCATTGAAGCGAGAATCTCACGGTGATTTTGCTCACTTATTCCACAGGTCGCGGTCGGTCTCGTCAACTTCGATCTCCTCTAGACACTCGACGAGACGCGCATAAGCGCCTCTGCATCGGCCCACCTCACTCCCAGGATCTCCTCGCCGCCTCTTCGCAACTCTTTTGTTTAGGCACTATTCACCGCGCCTTGCCCTTGAACCAGGCCTCTAGCTTCGCCATCGCTTCCCGCGCCAGCTCGGGATCGGGGCCGAGATAGTGGCGCAGGACGTTGTCGATCGACTTCAGACTGTGGCCGGTGATCGCCGCGATCTCGAACTTGTTGCAGTGGGCGGCTGACAGCCACGTCACGGCCGTGTCGCGGAAATCCTGGTCGCGGAGATCCGCGACGGTCGGCACTGGCTCGAAGCCGTCGAGGGCTTTGAAGAGATCGACATCGCGCAGGACGGCGTTGGCGTCCTTCGTCTTCGGATGCTTGCCGGTGGCCGCGACCGAGCGAATGACGCCATAGACCTTGCGATACCAATCGCCTTCGAAGGGTCGGCGGTTCTTTTCGTCCAGCACCACCTGCGGATAGTTCACCCGCCAATCGGCGCGGCGGTCCTTGGCGTCGGCCAATTCGGCAATGACCGGCTGGGCGAGCGGGATCATCAGCGGTGCCCCGCCCTTCTTCGCCTGGCGAAAGCGGATGCCGGCGGACAGGTGCCGATTGGCTTCTGACCTTTGCGACCGGATCCGGGCGAAAGGGGGCTGCGTGTTGGTGCTGATCCCACGGGATGCGCTGACATGTGCGGCTTACTCCTCAGCTTCGGATTCGGCCAAAGGCCTGGCCGATGAGCTGCCCTGTTCGCGGGCCTCATAGCCTCCAGGCTCGGCAGGCGGAGGCTTCGATTTCGACCGTGTCGAGCGAAAACGAGCCGTCGGGCTCGATGCCGAAATAGGCGGCCGTTGCGGCGGCGGCCCATTGCTGCAGGGAGCGGATCGCCGTTCGGTGCGCGTCG
>NZ_JAZHFT010000114.1:0-2471 GCF_036541425.1 Consotaella aegiceratis | reverse complement strand
GCTCAGCCGGACATATCGCTCGTCAACATCCCAGAACCCCGGCTGCCCGCGCATCTATGCCTCCTGATCCCGTCGAGACCGATGGAATCATGAAACGCCCAGCCACGCGAGGTTTTTCGAGGTGTCCAGTTGAACGGCCGGTCGAAGCCGATGGCGTGGCCGTCGCGGTCGTGGAAGCAGAGCCGGCCGCGCTCCGGATTGGAGAGGACCTCGTCGAACATCGAGACCTGGCACGGCCCGAGCGGACTCTGATAGCGGCGCGGGCGTTCCTTTTCGGAAAGGTCCGGCGGAAGCGGGAGCAGCAAGCGAGCGCAATGGCTTCTGCCAGAAAACCCTCGCGCGATACGCATCGCTGCATCGCGGCCAAAGGTTTCAGCCAGCCGCTCGGGTGGTCGGCGACGACCAACTGGTGCCGGCCGGTCTCGTGGCCCCTTCAGGCGGAGGCGCTTACCCTATTCGAAGGTCAACCAGGGCACGCCTTGGGTCAGTTGCCCGCCGTGCTCGCAAGGATCGCCGAGGCGGGCGACGCGCTT
Organism: Consotaella aegiceratis; assembly: GCF_036541425.1. NCBI lineage: Bacteria > Pseudomonadati > Pseudomonadota > Alphaproteobacteria > Hyphomicrobiales > Aurantimonadaceae > Consotaella > Consotaella aegiceratis. Next base: position 1,938 of record NZ_JAZHFT010000114.1, on the reverse strand, counting down.
TCCCTCGATCGTCGCGATCGACGAGCCGCCGGTGATCGCCGCTGTGGTCGGCACGCCGGAGCACAGCGTCTTGTCACCGATCGTGGCGATCGGCACGCCGTCCACCGTCACGAAGGTCTGCTGGGTCGAGACCACCGGCCCGCCGACATGCGGCTTCGGCCCCGGATCCACCGCCGGGCAGACATGGGCGTGGCCCAGAAGGGTTGCAGGTTGTCCCATATGTTCTCCTCTATTTAATAACTACATTTTGCTAATATCAAAGCAGTATTTTTATGCATTCAAATTTTGCTTAAGTAAAATACAGTTACGTTTTTCCGGTGATATTTGAGGGTAAACTCGATACCCCTTCAGCACCTTCTGAATTCTGATATTCGCTTTCGCAAGTGTATGCACAAGGGCCGTGTGTTCTGCGTCTATAATGGTCCATGCGTTGCGGAGGCCGAGAGTCTCGACAACTACCCGCAGAGCTTCCGTGGCGAGGCCCACCCCACTTTTACTGGGAGACAACACACCACCTAGTTCTTCATCGAGACCGACTTGGATAAAGCCGATGGGGGTATGCGGATCGGATCGGCTTGCGCCCACATAGGTGCGAAGTCCTTTGTCACGGGCCTCACGCCATTCGACGATCGCGAAATGCGTTTCCGCAATATTCGAGAACGGGAGAAACGGGCTATATCGGCAGACATCAGGATCCGATAGAAGCGAATGCAAGCCCGGGCCATCAGAATAGACTGGCGGGCGCAGAATCAGCCGTGTGGTTTCGATACGGTTTGGACTGATCTGACCGGAGGCGGAAGATGTCATACGGCGTGTTTCATACATTATCATTCCTTTTCATATAGGGAATTCATCCAAGATTAGATAAGCGGCTAAGAAATTTATCTGTATGAATCGATCCTCCGACTTTCAATATTTCAAAATAATCATTTTCACCAGGAACAAGAACTATATTTAAGATATAACTGTATTTTCCTTGATCTTTTTTTCCGTTACTGTATATCTCCCACGTTCCTTGCCCAGGTAGAACTTCATAAAACAATTGATACCTTCCATTCTTAATTTTTACCGCTTCGTAATGATAGATTGAGCCTACATAGACAGGCGTTTCAAAAATATCGAACGGCACGCGCAAGCAGGAGATCGCGTTGCTCGCGAGCTTGAAGTCATTAGCGACATCGATGTTTACAAGACAGATGAAGGCATGTTCCGGCACCCCCAAACTAACAATCCCAGGCGACCAAGCAAAGCCTTGGTCAAGTTCGTCGTCGCTCCACAAATGACCTGGATGTTGGATGGACGGAAGGTAGATAACCAATTGCCCATAGCTGATCATTACATCAAGTGATGCCAACATATTCATGGTCCCGTCATAGTTGTGATCCTGCATCCCGCAGGTACGCCCTTTAGCTTTGCGCCTATCATACCACCGGCCCGTCTATTATCGCGCCAATCGATGTTCCGAACACTGGCGTGCCCACCATTTTCAATAAATGCGGCTGGGGGGTATTCATCCGGCTCGTACCCACTGATACGCGGAATGCCGGCAGTTGATGACTGTCGCCGCGCCGCTGCAACCGCCGGGTCTTTGTCATAGGTCAGAACACTGGGAAACCCGGCTCGTTGCGCATCATCTATGTGCTTGGCCGATTGTGGCGCCCGAGAATAAGGAATTACGATAGTGCGTTGGCAGCAATTCCCGGTTGCGCATGATGCCGCTGCCGCTGCGGCCAAGCCCTTTGCGATTTCCCGGACCTTCTTCAGCCGGCCAGCCTGCTGTTCCGGGGTGAGTGTCTGATCCGAAATTGAGGTGAGTGGTATCAGTGGGTTAGCTTGACAGCCTCGCCGGCCGTTGATTCAGGGGTTTTGCCAAAAACTACCTTGGATCAACGATGTGGACCGATACCACTCGCGCACAGCATGCGCGCACCAGCCTGG
>NZ_JAZHFT010000113.1:0-2495 GCF_036541425.1 Consotaella aegiceratis | reverse complement strand
TGGCTCAATCGCAATCGACGGCTTGCCAAGGACTTCGAGCAGACCATCGCATCTGCCAATGCATGGCTGTTCCTCGCCTCGGTCCAACTCCTCGCTCGCCGCGTCGCAAGGCTCGCTAATTCATCTGCTTAGTTTTGAATCGGACACTGAGAGCAGGAACCGCTACCGAATTGACTGAAGTATCACCGCTCAAAAGGAGGCCCGTCCCGGCAACGGCTGCTCCCCCCAAGACAGTACTGAGAGTACCTGATGTCGCCGCGGCGCCACCGGCGACTGCAGCGCCGCCTTCTACAGCTGCTACACCCCCACCAATGACTGCAGCGCTTTCTCCTGCACCTACCAGCGCGGGGAGGCCAAGCCCAAGCCAAGGCATCAACTCACCTCTTCGATCGTATTTGCGAGGCGTGTCATCTGATGGAGAAGGGCTTCGACATTCTCATCCGGGGTCCCTGGCCCGGACCACAAAAACTCTCGAATCTCCGGCTGATGCTCGAACCGATCCCCGCTGGCGAGCATCAGAAAGCCCCAAATGCTCAAGGACCGCTCCTGAGTTAGGCCAAGTCCATTTCCCGACGCTTCGTAACGCAGGATCCGTTCATTCAGCTCTTGCTCGCTCATGGCAGCCGTTTCCTGCGGGGCCATGGCCCGAAGATGCGCGGCCATCCGGCTACAGTACGAGGCTCGACTATGGGTTTCGACAGCTTCGAGCTGATCGCCGCGGATCGTCAGCATGCCCCTTTGCGCTTTTGGCAGATTGTCCGGCCTTTTCGCTCTTGCCAACCTGTCGGCCTTTATGAAGATCGCTTGTGCGGGGCCGAACAGATGAGCGAGCTGTTGAGTATCGAGCAGCGGCAGGATGACAGCAAGGGCGTTGGGATCCCAATGACGGAACAGCACCCTTTCATATTTAACGGGCTTGTTGGAATGTCTTTCATTGCTTGAAAACCGTTCGTCCGGGATCCAGACTTCATTGATGGTTCTCAAATGCCGCCACAGCGCGTTTTCTCCGTCGGGACAGGACCAGATGACGGCGCATGGCTTCTTAAGTACGAGTTCCTCGATGTGCTTGCGTGTTTTACGATCTTCCAATGCGACCAATCGTGGCCCGTCTCGCCGCATGTCGTCATCGCCGACTTCCAGGAAGAGTGAACGGCTTGCTATGCCGACGTCTGCAAGCTCGTCTTTCAGATCGTCAAAGTGCCCACCGTCAAGCACGGCAAACAGTGGTGACGGCATCGTGTCGAGTGCCGCATGGAAACCACACGTGGCAATTTCAGTGTCCGGCGTTTCGTCGGTTGATATCTCCATCAGTCACATCCTCACGAACGGCGTGGATGATTGCGACATCTTTTTCAGGCAGGAGGCGCCTTTTCCGGGGCCGCCTTTTTTGAAGTTGATACGGTTGCCTTCGACGTCGATCTTCAGGGCGTAGAGCTTGATGCCTGTCTTGTTCAGCTCGATATAGCCGCCGGGCGTCGAGAGGTGGATGACGTCGTCGCAGTAGATCTCCCAGACCTTGGTCTCGCCACGGACCTTCTCGCCCGACACCAGGTTGTAGAGCTTGCCGACATCGACGCGGATGGTCTCGCCGACCGTGGTGCGCTGTTCCTTGCCGATGCTCTCGATGACCGTCGCGCCGACGTTTGTGACCTTGGACATGCCGATCTGCTCGACCTGGGCGACGCCGACCGTGTCGGACTTGAAGGCGCCGACAACGGTGTTCATGATGCCGCCGAAAGGAAACAGGCTCGAGGCGTCCTCGCCCATGCCGGCGCCGGAGCCGGCGAGCGCCGTGCCGGCGTCGGCGCGCGGGTTCGGCCCCGAGACGACGCCCTCGCGGGAGCCCAGGCCGCCAAGGCCCAGAAAGCCCAGCGCGGAGGAGGCGAGCGTGCCGGCAAAGCCGGTCAGCGCCGCGCCGCCGCCGCCGGCGATCGCGCCCGCCTGGGACAAGAGTCCCGCCGTGTGGCCGGCGAGCCCCGCCATCTGCGCCATCAGCCCCAGGGCTTGCGCGCCGGTACCACCGACGGTCAGGTTCATCGAACCGCCGACCTCGGTCTTCTGGTTTTGAGCCACCTCCAGCGCCCGGTTGCCGCCGATCGAGGCCACCTCGTGGGCGTCCACACGCTTGGTGCGGTTGTTCAGGACCCGTGTCGTCTGGTCCTTCTGGGCGTGCAGGAACATGTTCTCCGCGCCAGTGGCATCCTCGAAGGTCAGCTCGTTGAAGCCGGTCGACTTGTGGGAGTTCGACCGGATGATCGAGCGCGTCTTATTCGCCGGCAGTTCGTAAGGGACGGCCTGCTTCGGATTGGGCACCAACCCCGTGATGAGCGGTCGGTCGGGGTCGCCGTCGATGTAGGCAACCATCGCCTCCATGCCGATGCGCGGGATGATCTGGCCGCCCCAGGTGCCCCCCGCCCAGCTTTGGCTGACCCGCACCCAGCAGGTGTCGGAGCCGTCCTTCTTCGCCCGCCGGTCCCACGGAAACCACAGCTTCA
>NZ_JAZHFT010000112.1:0-2533 GCF_036541425.1 Consotaella aegiceratis | reverse complement strand
GAACGAACCCGCTGCGCGGGAGGGCACCCGCGGTTGAGGTTAGAGGAGACAGGCCGAAGTCGCGCCTGCATTGAGCGTCGTGCGGCAGGGGCAGAGCATGACGGGCTTCTTCAACAAGGAGCCCGACCATGCAGCCCCCCCATCACGACGCACCCGTCAGTCCGCTGCGCCAGCGGCTGATCGACGACATGAACATGCGGCGCTTCTCCCGCGAGACCCAGCGCAACTACCTCCGCGACATCGGGCGCCTGGCGACGTTCCTCGGGCGTTCACCGGACACGGCGACCGCCGACGATCTGCGCCGGTTCCAGATCGAGCAGCAGGAAGACGGTGTCCCCGTGCCGACCATGAACAGCATCGTGTCGGCGCTGCGCTTCCTCTTCACCCACACGCTCGACCGCCCGGACCTGACGCGCAGGCTCGTCCGGCTGGCACATCCGCGCAACCTGCCAGTGGTGCTGAGCCGCGACGAGGTGGCACGGTTGCTCAACGCCACGACGTGCCTCAAGCACCAAGCCGCATTGTCGGTCGCCTATGGTGCTGGCCTGCGCGTCGCCGAGGTGTCGATGCTGAAGGTCGCCGACGTCGACAGCGAGCGCATGCTGCTGCGCGTCGAGCGCGGCAAGGGCGGGCGCTATCGCAACGCCATGCTCTCCGCAGATCTGCTCGCTCTCCTGCGTGAGTGGTGGAAGGTCGGGCGGCAGCAGGGCGTGATGCACCGCGACGGCTGGCTGTTCCCGGGGCAGCACGCGATGAAGCCGATCAGCACGCGGCAGCTCTATCGCATCGTCGTCGAGGCAGCCCAGGCTGCCGACATCGCCAAGCGGGTCGGGCCGCACACGCTACGCCACAGCTTCGCCACCCACCTGCTGGAGGACGGCATCGACATCCGGATCATCCAGGTCTTGCTCGGGCACGCAAAGCTCAACAGCACCGCCCTCTACGCCAAGGTCGCGACCAAGACGGTGCGCACGGTCACGAGCCCACTCGACAAGCTCGGCCTGTTCAAGCCGGCAGAGATCTCGCCCGACGGCTGAGTCGTGCGCGCCTCGATTGAGGTCGCGGACATCTTCCGAGCCGCTGGGCCTGCTTATCGGGCCGTCCATGCAGGGCGCCTGAGCCTCGCCCAGCTCAAGGTCATGTCGGCGATCGAGCACTGCCGCACCGCGGCGCTCGGCGGTCACGTCGAGACCTGCGAGGACTGTGGCCAGTGGCGGATCGCCTACAACTCCTGCCGCAACCGGCACTGCCCGAGGTGCCAGGGCGCTGCGGCGCGAACGTGGCTCGCCGAGCGCGGGGCCGACCTCTTGCCGGTCGGCTACTTCCACGTCGTGTTCACGCTGCCCGCCGAGGTCGCCGACATCGCCTTCCACAACAAGGCGCTCGTCTACGACCTGCTGTTCAGGGCGGCGTCGGAGACGATGATAACGATTGCCGCCGATCCCAGGCACCTCGGCGCGCGCATCGGCATCACCGCCGTGCTCCACACCTGGGGTTCGGCGATGACCCACCATCCGCACGTGCACATGATCGTGCCAGGTGGCGGCATCGCACTGGGCGAAAGTCGATGGATCTCCTCGCGTCCGGCCTTCCTGCTTCCCGTGCGCGTGCTCGGCAAGCTGTTCCGCCGGCTCTTCCTCACCCGGCTGGTCGCTCTCCATGACGCCGGGCGGCTCGGCTTCTTCGGGACCTTTGCCCATCTCGCCGAGCGGCAGGCTTTCCTGCGCCACCTTGCTCCCGTCCGGGCAAAGCGCTGGGTGGTCTACGCCAAGGCGCCTCTAGCCGGACCGGCAGCGGTGCTCGCCTACCTGTCACGCTACACTCACAGGGTCGCGATCTCGAACAGTCGCCTGATCGCGTTCGATCAGGAAGGCGTCACCTTCCGCTACAAGGACTACCGCCGCGACGGCACTGATCGCCAGCAAGTCATGACGCTGAGCCCCGACGAGTTCATCCGCCGCTTCCTGCTCCACGTCCTGCCGCGAGGGTTCCATCGCATCCGGCACTACGGCCTGCTCGCCGGCTCAGGCCGCAAGGCCAGCCTCGCGCTCGCCCGCGAACTCTTGGGCGTCGTCGAGCCGCCTGGCTCCGGCAGCTCCGACGAACGGGACGACTTCCGCCCGCCGTGCCGCTGCTGTGGCGGACGCATGATCATCATCGAGACATTCGAACGCTGGAGGCAGCCACGCGGGCCGCCGAAGGCATCGGCAACAAGCCGGGAGACTGCGTCATGATCCGGCATGGCATGGTCGAGCCTTCAGCCGAAGGCGCTCCACCTCCGGCAACGGCCCCACACGTGTCCATGATGACTATCGTAATCGACAGGGTCGCGACGAGCTACCTGCAGGGCCGGCTAATCGGCGCGGAGGCACAACGAAGCGGCCTGTCCGCATCCACCCACGCGCTTTCCAGCGACGGCCGCGCCATCGCCGACATCGACCGCAGATCGAAATCCCCATAGCCATCGACTGTGGCCCGCGGGTTCCTTCCTCGGGGACTTTCGTACGCCTGCCGGCGCCCGAAACTCTTCACG
>NZ_JAZHFT010000111.1:0-2599 GCF_036541425.1 Consotaella aegiceratis | reverse complement strand
AGGGGTGTATCGACGAAGACTTCGATGAACTCGCCTGGGTCCAGGAGGTTTCTGGCGAGTTGGCGTTCGGCGCGGAACGGCGAGATGAAGGAGCAGAGCACGATCAGCCCGGCATCGGCCATCAGCTTGGCCGTCTCGGCGACGCGGCGGATGTTTTCCACCCGGTCCGCCTCGGTGAAGCCGAGGTCGCGGTTGAGCCCGTGGCGGACGTTGTCGCCGTCCAGCACGTAGGTGTGCCGCCCCATGGCGAAGAGCCGCTTTTCCACCAGGTTGGCCACGGTCGACTTGCCGGCGCCCGACAGGCCGGTGAACCACAGCACCGCCGGGCGCTGTCCCTTGGCTCCGGCCCGGAGCTTCTTGTCCACGTCCAGCGCCTGCCAATGGATGTTCGTCGCCCGCCGCAGCGCGAAGTCGATCATCCCGGCACCGACCGTCAGGTTGGTCAGCCGGTCGATGACGATGAAGCCGCCGGTCGCGCGGTTCTCCGCATACGGATCGAAGGCGATCGGCTCCTGGGTGGAGACGTTGACCACCCCCACCTCGTTCAGCGCCAGGGATTTCGCCGCCAGGTGCTGGAAGGTGTTGACGTCGACCTTGTGCTTGATCTCCGTCACCGAGGCCGAAACCGTCTTCGTGCCGATCTTGATGAGATAGGACCGCCCCGGCAGCATCGCCTCGTCGTGCATCCAGATCAGATGCGCCGCGAACTGATCGGCGACATCGGGCCGCTCCTCGGCCGCCGCCAGCACGTCGCCGCGCGAGACGTCGATCTCGTCGGCGAGCTGCAGCGTCACCGCCTCGCCGGCAACCGCCGCGGCTCGCGCTCCGTCGTAGGTGGTGATCGCCTGGATCGACGACACCCGCCCCGAAGGCAGCACCGCCACCCGATCGCCGACGACGACGCGTCCGCCCGCCACCGTGCCCGAATAGCCGCGGAAGTCGAGATTCGGACGGTTCACCCATTGCACCGGCATGCGGAACGGCCGGTCGCGCGGTTCCCCCTCCACATCCACCGTCTCCAGGTGGTGGAGCAGCGTCGGCCCCTCGTACCAGGCGAGATTGGGGCCCCGCGCCGTCACGTTGTCGCCGAAGCGCGCCGACAGCGGGATCGCCTGGATCGTCTCGAACGCCAGCGTCTCGGCAAAGCCTCGATAGGCCGCCACGATCTCGTCGAAGACGGCCTTCGAATAGTCCACCAGGTCGATCTTGTTGACCGCCAGAACCACGTGGCGGATCCCCAGCAGCGAGGCGATGAAGGAGTGCCGCCGCGTCTGGGTGAGCACCCCCTTGCGCGCGTCGATCAGGATCACCGCCAGATCCGCGTTGGAGGCGCCCGTCGCCATGTTGCGCGTATACTGCTCGTGGCCCGGCGTGTCGGCGACGATGAACTTGCGCGTCTCGGTGGCGAAGAAGCGGTAGGCGACATCGATGGTGATGCCCTGCTCGCGCTCCGCCTCCAGCCCGTCCACCAGCAGCGCGAAGTCGATGTCCTCGCCCACCGTGCCGTGCTTCTTGGAATCCCGCTCCAGGCTGACCAGCTGGTCCTCGAACAGCAGCTTGGTGTCGTAGAGCAGCCGGCCGATCAGCGTCGACTTGCCGTCGTCGACCGAGCCGCAGGTCAGAAACCGTAAGAGCCCCTTGCCTTCCTGGCGCGCCAGATAGTCGGTGAGCGCCGCGCCGTCGAGGTCGATCCGATCCATCAGAAATACCCCTCGCGCTTCTTCTTCTCCATCGAGCCCGCCTCGTCGTGGTCGATCAGCCGGCCCGAGCGCTCCGAGGTGCGCGCCAGAAGCATCTCCGAGACGATCTCCGGCAAGCTCGTGGCCGGCGATTCGATCGCCGCCGTCAGCGGATAGCAACCCAGCGTGCGGAAGCGGATCATCCGCCTCTCGGGCGTCTCGGCCGGCTCAAGCGGCAGCCGCTCGTCGTCCACCATGATCCACTGCCCGTCGCGCCGCACCACCGGACGCTTCGCCGCGTAGTACAGCGGCACGATCGGGATCTCTTCCTTCATGATGTACTGCCAGATGTCGATCTCGGTCCAATTGGACAAGGGAAACGCCCGGATCGACTCGCCCTTGCGGATGCGCCCGTTATAGAGGCTCCACAGCTCGGGGCGCTGGCTCTTCGGCTCCCAGGCGTGGCTGGCGCTGCGAAACGAGAAGATGCGCTCCTTGGCGCGGCTCTTCTCCTCGTCGCGCCGCGCGCCCCCGAACGCGGCGTCGAAGCCGTACTGGCTCAACGCCGCCTTCAGCGCGTCGGTCTTCATGATGTTGGTGTAGACGGACGAGCCGTGGGTGAACGGCGTCACGCCCGCCGCCCGGCCCTCCTCGTTGGTGTGGACGATCAGCTCCAGCCCGAGCCGCGACGCCGTCTCGTCGCGAAACGCGATCATCTCGCGAAACTTCCACCCCGTGTCGATGTGCAGCAGCGGAAACGGCGGCTTCGACGGGTAGAACGCCTTCATCGCCAAGTGCAGCATCACCGACGAATCCTTGCCGATCGAATACAGCATCACCGGGTTGCGGAACTCCGCCGCAACCTCCCGCATGATGTGGATCGCCTCCGCCTCCAATCGATCAAGGTGCGTCGTCGAACC
>NZ_JAZHFT010000110.1:0-2627 GCF_036541425.1 Consotaella aegiceratis | reverse complement strand
AACAACCAGCAGGAGCCAGAAGAGCCATGCGCGAGCCAGACCGTATTGTCCGCATGAACACCGTCCTCGCCCGCACCGGGCTGTCCAAGTCCACCATCTACCGAAAAATCGCCGAGGGCACCTTCCCGTCCCAACTCAGGATCAGCACCAACGGCGCGGGCTGGCGCGAATCCGACATCAACCGATGGGTCGCCGATCCGGTCGGATGGAGGCCGGAAAGTCATACCGATGAAGCCCGTTAAGGCCGGTGTACCCGCCGATCCCGGATATAACGGGACGACCGACGAATCCTGTTCCCAGCACGCCAACAAAGCGCTTACCGCGTCGGAGCAGCTTGAGGAATTGCTAGGCTATCCCTGGCCTTTCCCGTCGGGCCGCCCAAACATGACCTGTCCACATGGACCGTCACCGACGACTGGCCCGACCCCGTTCCCGTCACGGAAGCCGAGATCGAGGTGTTCGAGTGGTGGTTCGGCGACCTGTTCGATGAACTGTTCGGCAGTGAAAACTGAGCGGTGCGCGCACCATGAGTAAAATCCGACTTGATAGTCGGTACTAATATATGATACCATATCATATGAAGAAGCGTCACAGAGCCACGCTGGAACTGATCTTCGCCCGCCCTGTCAGCGGCTCCATCCGCTGGGCCGACATCGAGGCGCTGCTTGCAGCCCTCGGGGCGGAGATCAGCGAACGGGAAGGCTCGCGGATCGGTGTATTTCTGTTTGGCGAAGTGCGCGTCTTTCATCGTCCGCATCCGTCGCCGGATACGGACAAGGGCGCGGTTGCCAGCATCCGCAAGTGGCTGGACGAACACGGAGTGAAGCCATGAACAATGTCGTCGAAATCAATGGCGAGAAGGCAGTCATCGCCTTTGATCCGGAGATTCAAATGCTGCGCGGCGAGTTTGTCGGCCTGAACGGCGGTGCCGACTTCTATGCCGAAAACGTCCACGATCTGATCGAGGAAGGTCGTAAGTCGCTGGCCGTCTATCTCGAAATGTGCCGGGAAAAGGGTATCGAGCCGCGCCGGAAGTTCTCCGGCAAGTTCAATGTCCGCCTCAATCCCGGCGACCATGCAGCAGCGGTCATTGCGGCGGCGGCGGCGGGCAAGAGCCTGAATGAATGGATCGTCGGCGCGATCAGGGAAGCCGCCGAAAGCGATAACCAGGCCGCCTGAGCCTGAGACGATCGGCCAAGGAAATCCTGATTGTTCGGTCCAGCAGAGTTGAGAAGGAGACCGGACATGACCACATCCGCTTCCACGATGGCGGGACATGCGGGATCCGAACTGCACTTAAAGGAGAGCTATGGCGTAAACGTAGTTCTCATCATCGCCCGGCGAGGTGCGCCATTTCTCTCAATAATTCAATACGCTAGCGGCTTATGAGACCTGTGTGCGAAAGGGCTTGAGGGTCGATTCTGCGCATGATTCGATGCTGTTGCTGGGCAGGAGATTTGGCGACGGCGCGGCGGCGGATTGGGCAGGAAGAGCTGCGGTTCGAGCGAAACGAGAGCCACCGTTTCGGCTCGCTAGACGAGATCTCCGCCCTGGTCGACTGGATCGAGATCGACCGTCATCTGGCTCCGATCTATGCCTCGGCCAAAGGCGAGCCGGCCTGGCCTCCGTTGGCTCTGTTCAAGGCGCTGCTGTTGGCGGTCTGGCATGATCTGTCGGATGGCAAGCTGGCGGACGCGCTGGACGACCGGTCAAGCTTTCGCCGTTTCTGCGGCTTTGCCGCGGACGAGGCGACGCCGGAGCGCACCGCCTTCGTTCGGTTCCGGCGGGAACTTGTGGAGCGGTCCCTCGACCGGGATCTGTTCGAGACCGTGACGCGCCAACTCGATGCCAAGAACGTCCTGGTGAAGACGGGCACGCTGATCGATGCGACGGTGATCGCCTCGGCCAGCAAGGAGAAGGACGAGGAAGCGCGCTGGGTCAAGCATCGGCGCCGGCCCGCTGTCCATGGCTACAAGGCGCATGTGGCGACCGATGCCGACGGCGACATCGTGCGCGAGATCGAGATGACGCCGGCCAACGTCAACGACGGCAGGATGCTGGTCGCCGTGCTGCCCGACGATCCGGGCAGCGTCTATGCCGATCTGGCCTATGCCAGCCACGCCAACGAGATGCTGATCCAGGCCGCTGGCGGAACGTCATGCCTGCCGGGTCGCGGCGTGTGGGGAGGTGAGGAGGCCCTGCGCCGTCTGGAGGAATGGAACGAGGCGGTCGGCCGTGTACGCCGCCAGATCGAGAAGATCTTCGGCACCTGGAAGCGCAGCTATGGCCTTCGCCGGATGCGCTGGATGGGGCTCGCCAAGGCCGGACTGCAGGTCCGGCTGACGGCGATCGCCTACAATTTGAAGCGCTCGGTCGTCATCCTGCGAGCCAGAGCGGCATGACCAGGGGCGGACTCTGCCCGTAAACAGCCGAATGGGCGGTTCTGGAGCGACGATCCCGTAGACGATGCCTGCCGCTTCGGTGGGACCCGCCAACATTAGTCGTCCGTGAAGAAGGCTGATCAAGCCGCCTGGGCAGACTCGGTCGGGGTGATGGGCGCCAGGAGAGCGGCTTTGATGAAGGCGATAAAAAGCCAGAGCCAGGCGAGGAGCCGTCGGAAGTTGTAG